>JAOASF010000174.1 GCA_025210175.1 Crocinitomicaceae bacterium
CAGCCACCCCATCTGAGTCAAAGTCGAACGGACAGCCCAACATATCCACTTCCACGCCAAAAGGTGTATTCGGACATCGATCTCTGCCGTCGTGTACGCCATCTTGGTCCGTATCGGGCAATTTACCAAGGGGAAATACCACGCCAAGCGAATGGATCATGAACATGTCGTTGAACTTGCCGACTACTCTGTTGTCGCGAATATCGTTGTTGGTAATGGCCCAGTTGAGGTTGTAGTTAACGCCAACGTACTCTGTGAAATAATACGAAACACCACCACCGAGGTTGACTGTAAAATCAAAGCCAGGCGTATTCAGACCCTGTAAATCCAAAAAGTGATCGGCAAATCCTGCACCAACAAAAAGGTAGGGATTGTATTTGAAGGTTTTAGGCAGCAAGTAGTCATTGGCCAGCATGTATCTAATTTGAGCATTTGACTTCCAAACGTTGGCTCGGTATCCTCCAGAAGGAAGCCAATAGCCATGACTGCCAAAACCAACGTCAATTCCCGTTTGAAAGGAGGGGTTTAAAAAATACATCAGTGAACCACCAAATTGAGCGCGATAGGCCTTGTCCATATTGAAAAATTGGGTGTTTAATTCACCGTAATAATCACTTACACCCGTGTAAAGGGTTAGTGCAAGTTTCGTTTTTTCACTTTGAGACCATGTTGAAGCTGAAATCAACAAGGATAAAATCAATACAATTTTATTCATAGAATGGAAGTTGCTCAAAAGTACGAAAGAAGGGATAAATGAGTGGCCTTAAATGAAGTCCAATCCATTTACATAAATTTCTCCTTGGGGAAAGGTTGGGTCATTGCTTCTTACCATTAAGTCTACTGGGTGGCGACCATTGAGTCGGTCCATTGGGCCCCACAACTTTTTATCCTTTACTTTTTGATAGAGACGATTGTTTGGATCCACCCACCAAAGAATCGAATTTCTTCCTTCAGCATGGAGCACAGCGTCGAGAAGTTCCTTTAGCAAAGTTTCGTTATCGTTTCTAACCCACAAACTATCGATTACCACAAAGCGGTGATCTTTCGGGTGAATGAGACGGCGAAGCAGGGGAACAAAAGGAATGATTTTGGTTAAAAGCTGACCGTTTTTCCCGGGCAGTCTTTCCCATTTCCAGTGTGCTTGATGCGTGTTTACAATGGCTAAAAGTTCTTTGTGTTCATCTTGAATGCCATAAAACTTTCCTTTCTTAACTTGGGCATCAAAGAAGTAAGGTAAATGGTTCCATTCCCTTTCAAACTTGGCTTCGATTTGATCGAAACGTTCGATAGGGACAAGTCTATTGGATTTTTTCGGAAAGAGTCGAGAATAAGTTTGGGTAATGATTTCCCCTTTTTTCTCGAAGCCAAAGTCGAGGGCCATGTGTTTGCTACGGCTATTTCTCGGGTCGATGTATGCGTAAAAAGAACGAAAATTTTGACTGCGCAATTGACTTTTAAAAAACTCGTTGAGCTGGGCCTTGAATACGCTATTGGATTTTTTTCGTTTTGGGTTGTTGGACTGCACGGTTGATGCAAACGCAAAGTAACGAATGTACCAGTCCAACCCTCGCTTGCAAAAGGTTATGTTTCCCAATACTTTCTGGTTCCTTTCAATCGTAAGATACATGGGGTTGTCGATTTCTCTAATGTGTTCAAGAGTATCGGCATGGCGATACCTAGCCCCATTAGATCCCAAAACAGTACGATCTAAAAGATCCAATATTTCAGGTGTAGGTTCTGAATATTGATGAAAGCTCTGGTGCATGTTAATTAAAGTGCGGCAGCTACAATTTTTTCAACTAGTTCTGGTGTTACAGATTGTCTTTCCCCTAATTTGAACCACCCTCTAGATTCGAAAATTTCACGAATAATCGTGGGTTCGTTTCTCTCAGAATCCACGTATTCCGAAATTTTAGTTGGTATTTCCAAACTGTGATAAAATTCCTCTGTTTTTTGGATGGCTTGTTTACTAACCGATTCTGAATCACCGGTTAATCCCCATACTCTTCGACCGTATTGTTCCAATTTTTCTTTTTTCTGCTCAAATAAGGCTTCAAATAGTCGAGGACCAATAATGGCTAAGGTACGGGCGTGATCAATGTTGTGCAGAGCGGTCAATTCATGTCCTATCATGTGCGTGGCCCAATCTGTAGGCACACCACAGCGTAGGTTGCCATTCAAGGCGTGAGTGGCACACCACATGAGGTTGCTAGCCAGTTCGTAATTGGCTGGATCTTGTATTACCTTCGGACCAATTTCTATTAAGGTAGAAAGAATGGCTTCAGCTTGTCGTTCTTGTAATAAATTTCCGCTTGGGTAAGTAAGGTATTGCTCGAGAGTGTGCACAAAGGCATCGACCAAGCCATTGGCAATTTGACGTTTTGGCAAACTCGCTACAACACTCGGGTCACAAAGGGAAAATTGAGGAAAGAGATTAGGACCACCCATCGTTCTCTTGGTTTTTAGTTCCGAACGTGAAATGACAGCACCTGAATTGGCTTCTGACCCTGTGGCAGGCAAGGTTAATACCGCTCCAAACGGAAGAGTTTCTTCAAAAGTCTTACCAGGTTTTCTTTCCAACACCTCCCATGGGTCACCCTCATAGGCAACAGCTCCAACGATGAATTTGGTTCCGTCAATAACGCTGCCACCTCCCACGGCCAATACGAATGAAATATTCTCAGATCTACAAATCTCTACAGCTTGCATTAGGGTACTGAATTGTGGGTTGGGTTCAATTCCTCCGAATTCAATTACGTTAAAACCGGCTAGTTGATCTATTACCTTTTTATGAACTCCATTCTTAAAAATACTTCCCCCACCGTAGGTCAAAAGGATTTTTTCATTGGTTGCAACGTTCGAAATTAAATCGTGCAGCTTGGTATAATGATTCGACCCAAAAAGAATTTTGGTCGGATTGTGATATTCAAAATCGTTCATAGGACAAAGTTAATTAATCAATAATCGACAATTGTATATCCAACACATGAAGGAGGAATAAGTTGACTTTTTTCGAACTAAAAAGTATGAAATTGAGCCATTTTACACATCTGGCCTAGTACCTGTTCCACACGTATTCGAACGGGGTCGCTGTACGTGCTGTCGTTGGGATTGTTCTGATAATCATTGTACTGAATAGTCCATTCAAAATCGGGCAAACCATTGGTAAGAATACTTTTCAAGGCATCTTTGTCTGCCTGTGCTATTTCTTTGGGAAAGTAGATCAAGCAGAGATCATTTATAACAGAAACCGCATCGTTTGGAATCGAAAGAGCATTCACGATGTTTAGAGCTTTTACTTTGAATCGATTCGAATTAAAGTTGTACCCGTTATAAATCGTATAGTTATCGGAATAAGAAAAGCGATTTTTGATGGAAGTAGAGTTCAACCAAAGTTTGGAATAAGCAGGTGCTTGATAATAAGCCGGCCAACCGCCAACACTAGGAGGGGCAATAATTGACTGGTCCAAATTATTCAAGCGATAGTACAAATTGAGGTTCATTTTATACTTGGTTTCTACATCGTAAACAGGATGTGAAGCGGATGATGAAAACAAGCCAGCCAAGAACTCGATCGGGGATTTGATTTGAGATCCTCTTAAGGCCAAATCATAGAAATGTTCACTCTTGAACAACAGTTCCATTACCGGGCTGATGTTGTAGTTGGCATTTTTGAATGTTTGAACCATTACTGGAATCACATTATTTTCAACTTCTGGAGTCATGTCGTAATTCACAAAAAAGCGATAGATCTTTTTACAGATGTGACGAGCTACTTGATCCTGCTGAAAAATAACCTCAATATAGTCGCTGTATTCGTTGGCTCCATTGGGCTGAATAACCGTGGAATTGAATTTTGAAGAAAGAACCTTTGGATTGTCATCGTGCTTCGCTGCATCGAAGTAGGCCAATACGTCTGGATCCGTTTGTGATCTAAAATTGGCGATTCTCCATCCAGTAAGAATTTTGGCACCAGCGGCAATGTCTTCTTCAGTGTAATGGGTATAATCTCCCGGTGCAATTTGGGGCCCTTTACCAATGGTGTATAGCTCCAATAGTTCACGAGAATAATTCTCGTTTGGCGAGTTTTTGGTGTTTGAGTTTCCGTTCAAGAAAATCAACATTGTCGGGCTAACGGTAATGTCTTTGACCAATTGCTTGAAATTGCCCAGTGCGGAGTTGTACAGCAACTTGAAATAATCGTAATCTGCACGAGCATCCCCTGAATTTCGAGCTGCGAAATGATTCTGCCAGAACAAGCTCATTTTCTCTGCCAAAGAGGAGTTGTTGGTGAGCTGACGTTCGGTTAGCCAAGCGGCCAGTGATCGTTGGCGAGCATTTTGGGCAGGGTTGGTGTCTCCTTGCGGATAGACGTTGTTGATCCAAGTATCTCCAATATTGGTTTCGGTATCGTCGGAGTCATAGGCTAAGGGAACACCAATGGTCGGTGTTGTGAGTAGGTTACTCACTGTACTATTCATACCGTTCGAAACAGCATTTTGAATTTGTTGAAAAGTGGGACCAATAAGCGCTCGTCTTAATAGATGAGCTGCTTCTCTTTGTGTCCAAGCTCCGTTGTATGGCGCCATGGACAATGAAAGTGGTTCAATTGGATTTGATTCAGGATTCATGTCCATCAAGATAAGGAGAATTCTTTTCTGACCGAAATTTAGCCAAAAACCCAATCATTAACTGACGTGGTATTGAGCCATTTTGAACATTTGGCCCAATACAAGTTCCACTCTTACCCGTACGGGGTCGCTATATGTTGTATTGTTCGGGTTGTTTTGATAATCGTTGTATTGTATCGTCCACTCAAAATCAGGTAAACCGTTGGTGAGCACAGATTTGAGGGCATCCTTGTCTGTTTGCGCAATGTCTTTTGGAAAGTAAAGTGTACAAAGATCATTAATAACACTAACTGCATCGTTAGGTAAGCTGAGTGAATTAACAACGTTCAATGCGTTGACCTTTAGGTTGTTTGTATTGACAGTGTGTCCTGAAAGAACGGTGTAGTAATCTGTCGTTGAAAAGCGTGCTTTGAGCAAATCTGTTGTCAACCAAAGTTTGGTGAAATTAGGTGCTTGGTAATAGGCTTTCCATCCAGCTACGTTGGGTGGTCCCAGTAAATCCTGACTTTGATTTCGAATGCGATAAAACAAATTCAAATGCATTTGATATTTCGTTACCACATTGTAGTTGGCATAAACATCCGACGAAGAGAATGGTGTTAAAGTAGATTCAAGAGGTGTTTTAATCTGGGCTCCTCGAACGGAAAGGTCATAGAAATGTTGGCTTTTGAAAAGTTCACGAAGTACAGGTAAGACGTCGTAATTGTTGGTCAGAAGCGTATTGGCCATGTCTTGTATAACAGTTGTTTCTACGGCTGAAGTAAGGTCGTAATTCACAAAATAACGGTACAGTTTTCTACACAAGAACTTGGCACATTCGGCCTGTTGTAAAACGACATTAATGTAATCATTCACTTCTTGTGAGTTGTTGCCTTGAATAATAACGGAGCCAAACTTAGCGGATAGTTGCTTGTTTGAATTGTCATGTAAATTGGCATTGAAACTTGATGTGACGGAACTAGCTGTGGTGGAGCGAAGATTGTTTACTGTCCAACCCGTAAATATTTTGGCACCTGCTGCTACATCCTCTTCTGTATAATTGGTGTAGTCTCCAGGACCGATTTGTGGGCCTTTTCCAATGGTAAACAATTCCAAAAATTCGCGTGCATAATTTTCATTGGGCGAATTGATGTTATTGGTGTTGCCATTCAAGAAAAGTAGCATGCAAGGGTTGATTGTCATGGCTGTAAGCAAGGACTTAAAATTGCCCAGACAATGTGTATGAATGAGTTTGTGATAATCGTAGGTAGCCTTAGGGTCTAGGGTATTGTTGACCGCAAAATGGTTGTGCCAGAAGTGACACATTTTTTCGGTAATGGTCGTGGTATTGGCATAGGATCGATCCACAAGCCAAGCGGCAAGGGATTGTAAGCGAGCATTCACTGCAACTCCTTGATTGGAAATGGGATAGGTTTTATTTACCCAGGTAGTACCAACTGGGACCAATATGTCTTGGGCATCGAAGCCAAGTGGTTGAGTAATGGCTGTGAGACTGAGTAGGTTGTCTACAGCGGTGTTCATTCCAAGGCTAACCATAGAGTTGATTTGATCGAAGGTATGTCCGTAAACGGTTCTTCTCAACAAGTGAGCCGCTTCCTTTTGGGTCCATGCTCCAGTATAGGGTGCAAGGGAATAACTGATGGGGTGAATAGGAGTGGATTCGGTGTTCATGGATGCAAATTACGTTTTTTTTTAGTTGAATGAAAGATAGATTTTTAGGAGTGGTCGCTTGTGTACAACAAAGGTTGACTAATGATAGCATGCATATAGGATAAAAAGATATCGTGACCATCTTTTCGGTGGTTCAAGCGGAAGCAAAAATCATCGAGATAATTCTGTAAAAAAGCGATTGAAACACGGTGATGAATCCCAATAATTAATCGATTCATGTTTGATTTCAAGATGGAGAACCACTTTTGTTTTTGAAAGCCGGATTTATTGCGAGCTATGGAAATAGGGGTATAAAAGTTATTCAGAGCGCGGATACCTTTCGCCCCACCGGGCACAAATTCATGCTTTACCAAAAATTCACCAGGTTGATCTCCTGGTATGCAAGTTTTGTGATTCCGTTTTAATTCAAAACTCAATAGATGATTTGGGCAGTTTTTTTTCTTGAGCACCCAGGCGTTTTCTAATGTCAATAATTGTTCAATTTGCATCTGCAGGGCACTTTCCTGACGACCAATAGACTTCCTTATTCTGTGCATGAGTTCCCATATGGTTCGGTACCGTGTGTGATTGAGTTGTCTTTGCATTTCTTTTGCGGAAACCCCTTTCTTGATGGAGCTCATCAAGCCTATACAGAGGTACCATTTGCGGATCGGGAGTTTGGAATTTTCCATAGCAGTACCAGACTTCAAGGTAGTTCTAAAGAGGCATTTTCTGCATTGCCACTGCCATTTTGATTGGATCCAAAAATGCTCGGTGGATTGGCATTTTTTGCAAGTAATTCCCTGTTCTTCACGTTGCTGTTTCAGGTGGATTCGACAGGATTCCTCAGAAGGGAAAGTTTGGATGAATAGTGTGATGTTCATAGTAGTAGTTTTACAAGAAGTTAAGAAATTCACTTGGTTTTCACAAGGGAGTTGTAAACAAGCGACCACTCTA
>JAOASF010000175.1 GCA_025210175.1 Crocinitomicaceae bacterium
CCTAATCAAGGGTTCTATCTGCACGTATAACAACAGGCGTCCTCATTTGTCTCTTAACATGAAGACTCCTAATTTTATACATGAAAAAACCGTGAAGAAAATCTCCACGGTCTAATTATTTATAGCCGCCAACCTATTTTAGGACGCGTCAAATGCTATTTCTTAAGCCTCAGTTGTTTCGAAAGGAACAACAGAAACGAAAGAACGATTCTCTTTCTTTTTGCGGAATTCAACTGTACCGTCAACCAAAGCAAACAAAGTATGGTCTTTACCAATACCTACGTTTTCACCTGGGTGATGAGCAGTACCACGCTGACGAACGATGATGTTTCCAGCGATTGCAGCCTGACCACCAAAGATTTTAACGCCTAGACGCTTACTTGCTGATTCAAGACCGTTTTTAGAACTACCGACTCCTTTTTTGTGTGCCATGTTTTCTATTTTTTACTTCCGCCTACTGGTAGACGAAAAAATTATTATCTGCTTACGCTTTGATATCTGAAATGGTGATTGAAGTCAACGCCTGACGGTGTCCGTTCTTCTTCTCGTATCCTTTTCTTCTTTTCTTGCGGAATACAATTACTTTGTCTCCTTTCAGGTGGCTGTTCACCGTTGCGGTTACTTTAGCTCCATCTATAGCCGGGGCGCCAACTGTAACGTTACCTCCGTTGTCTACCAAAAGAACGCGATCGAATTCAACTTTCGCTCCTTCTTCCGCTTGCAAACGGTGAACGTACAATTTTTGGTCTTTTTGCACCTTAAATTGCTGCCCTGCTATCTCTACTACTGCGTACATATAGCTTGTTTTAATTAATATATTTCAAAAATCGGATGGCAAAGATAGCGAATGTTTTTTTGTTTCCAAACGCTTCTATCAATTTTCCGCCAATTTCTTAGCACTTTGTTTCGCGTGCCAATAATTGGCCATGAAAACCCCAAACAATACCACAAACATCGAGGCAATTTGCTCCAAGGTCAAATCTTCCTGAAAGAAGAAACCAATGAACACAGCCACAATGGGAATAAAATACGTCACCGTACTGGCAAACAAAGCATCTTTCAAGGCAATGATTCGGTTAAACACAATGACAGCCAAAGCCGTTCCAATAATTCCTAAAATCGCAATATAAACCAGAGCCATCTGAGCATTTGGGTTGTTTTGAATCACCTCCACGGTGTCGAAATGCCAGTTGGCGTATAATGCTGGAATAAACACCAACATCAAGGCCATTGAGGTAATGTGAACTGCTTTGTAAGCTCCGAGTTTATGCTTGATTGTATTCAAACTTGTTCCATACATCAACGTTGCCAAAACAATCGCCAAAACGGGAACAATTCCTCCGGTATTTGAGGCATCTTTTCCGGCCAACATCAAAAGAACCATTCCAATTGTCCCTACTCCTAATCCAAAAATTTGAATGCGACTCAAATGAACTTTAAAAATGACAAAGCCAATCAACCCTGTGAAAATAGGCGTACAGCTATTCAACATGCCAGCGTACCCCGAGGACAAATACGTTTCGGCATACGTAAACAAGAAGGCTGGAAGGAAATTGCCAAAAAACCCGACGATAAAGAGGAACAACAAATCCTTTTTGCTTTTTAATTGCCTGAGACCTTTCACAGCAAAAGGCAATAGAACAAGTCCTGCAAAAAACATCCGCAACGCCCCTACTTGGGCATCGGAGAAAATGGGTTCGCCAGTCATGGTATACATTCCCCGTTTCATCAAGATGAAGGAAGAGCCCCAGATCACTGCCAGCAACACCAGCAGGATCCATGATTTTTTGGTTGCATTCACGGTGCAAATGTACGTCAAAGAGAAAACTACACGAATACAGCACTTAATTTGCGAGCATTTCCTTGTTTGCCTATGGAATGTTAGCCCAGTATTAACAATCGTTTGCGTGTATTTGAAAGAATAAAAACTAACTTCGAAAGCTTGTAAAAAAAGTACCTTTGTACCATGTCTAAAAAGAAAACGCACCGGCACGTATTGACTTTGGATGAAGATTTCGAATTCGAAACCTTTGGCCTTTGTTCACATCATCCCGATTATCGCGTTGCTTTTAACCTCAATGAGGTACTCGACATTCAGCTGCAGAAAGCCGAAGAGGATTTTAAGCCCGAGGTCAAAAAAGGTACTGCCGCTCCTCACAGTATCTATGAGTTCATCAACGAAGACTTTGGGGCCTTTTACTTAATTAAAAATCAAAGCCAAGGCAAGTTTCTCATTCCCGAAAAGCCGCAAGTTGATTTCTTCTTATTCGTGAATCAACTGAACGGAGTGAACGAACGAGATCTAATGCATAAAATCAATCAAGTTTCTATCATTTTGGGGACTTTTTATTTTGAAAGCGACGAATTGCCCTCTTTGAAAAATATTCATTTAGACTTTTAAGAAAAATGATCAATAAGAAAACAAAAATTGTAGCGACCATTGGTCCAGCAAGTGACCAACACGACGTTCTCAAACAAATGTTTGAAGAAGGCGTGAATGTATGCCGACTAAATTTCTCACATGGTTCCCATGCAGATCATGCCAAAAACATCCAATTAATTCACCAACTAAACGAGGAAACCAACCTCAATGTGGCTATTCTTGCGGACTTGCAAGGACCCAAAATTCGCACCAACGAAATGGAAGGCAGCGGAGCCGAATTGATTCCTGGTAACGAAGTGATCATTTCGGCCGAAAAAGTGGTTGGTACAGCTGAAAAGTTTTCGATCAATTACGAATTGTTGCCTCGCGACGTGAAGTCAGGAGAGAAAATCTTGTTGGACGATGGAAAAATCATTCTAGAGGTAATCTCAACAGATGGTTCCAAGGAAATCAAAGCCAAAGTCATCAATGGCGGAATCTTGAAATCGAAAAAAGGGGTCAACCTGCCGAACACCAAGATTTCCATGCCTTCTTTAACGGACAAGGACAAAGAAGATTTGAAATTTGCCTTGGAGCACAACGTAGATTGGATCGCCCTTTCCTTCGTTCGTTCTGCACGTGACATTATCGAATTAAAACACTTGATTTCTCAAGCCAAAGTGAAGTCGAAAGTGATTTCCAAAATAGAGAAACCGGAAGCCTTGGAGGACATCGACGAAATCATCGCAGAAAGTGATGGATTGATGGTTGCTCGTGGAGATTTGGGAGTGGAGATTCCGTATCAAAATGTACCGTTGATTCAAAAAATGTTGATCAACAAATGTCGCATGAATGCCAAGCCGGTTATCGTTGCTACGCAAATGATGGAAAGTATGATAGAGAACATCACGCCATCGAGAGCAGAAGTAAACGATGTGGCCAATGCCGTTTTGGATGGCGCCGATGCCGTCATGCTTTCAGGTGAAACATCGGTTGGAAACTATCCGGTAGAAGTGATTCGCACCATGACCAACATCGTAAAAGAGATGGAAAGCTTTGAAGGCATATACAACAAGGAAGAATTGCCCGAGAAAAATCAGGATCGTTTTATTTCAGATTCCATCTGTTTCAATGCAGTTCGATTGGCTCAGCGCGTCGAAGCCAATGCCATCATCACCATGACTTTTTCAGGATATACTGCTTATAAAATTGCTTCTCAACGTCCAAAGGCACCTGTCTATGTTTTCACTGGAAACAAGGACATCCTTACCCAATTGAACCTAGTATGGGGCGTTCAAGCCTTTTATTATGACAAGCGCGTTTCTACGGATCACACCATTGCAGACATCAAGTACTTAATGAAAAAACAAAACTTGTTGAAATTGGGTGACTTGGTTATTAATGTAGCTTCCATTCCCATCGAGGAAAGTGGTAAATCAAACATGTTGAAACTGAGCTACGTAGAATAGCCCTTGTTAAGTCGGCAACTTGTCCGGTCTGCAATAAACAGCGATTGGAATCAAGGTTAGTGTGGCGAATGTCAACAGGCGAAAGTACTGTGTAAACTCGAAGAGGAAACGGCCTATTAAATCTCTTCCATAAAGGGGAGAATAGCAAAGCATGGCCACCACAAAGAAGCTCAATGCAATTTTTTCACCCTTTGAAAAACCTCTTCTTCTCGCTTGAAAGAAGAAGTAGAGTAAATACATGACTAAAGGTAGAGTTAGCAACAGTGCGTATTTCTGCTGATGTGGAAAAATCAAGGGAATCAAACAAATGACATACGAAAGCTCCCAAAATCGTTTTAGGGGGCTTTCTTCTTTTTGGAAAGGCCAAGAGCGCAAAAAAAGGAACGTTATTCCTGCCAAAAGTAGACGGGAACAATTCAGCATGACCTCCGTAGTCCCTTCCGATAATTGAAGAAAATTTCTTTTGGTTTCAAAAAGCAAGGGCGTATCAGTAATCAATACAGGAATCAGGGCACTCAAACTATGGCCGCCAATTTCCACCTCAAAAACATGTTCTCTGTTTGTTGGGTTAATGATTTTCCACCACTCCGTTAGCAAACAATTATTTTCTTCCCATCCCAGGTAAATCGCTGGACTGTATAGATACACTATAGAAAAAACAACCGTCCAAGCCGACGCCTTGAAATATCCCCTATACAAGAGATAAGGCAACACCAACAAAGGCATAATCTTGATGTTGATGACCAATGCTAGAATGATCCCTGCCAACCATGGGCGATTACGTTCGGCCTGATGCACGCTTTCCATAATGCCCCATAAAAGAAACAATGTGATTTGAATCTTGTGCAAATTGTAATGAATGAATTGAAAGCTCAAGATGAGCAAGAGCAAACCAAAAATGATTCTCGTTTTTTGTGTCCATTTGTCCAATTGCAAATACCCTCTGGCCAGAATGTAGGCTCTCACTAACATGACCAAAGACGCTAAGGCCCAAAACAACTTGAGCCCCAAGGCATAAGTGTGGAAGGGAAGAAGAATCCATGCAAAAAAGACACTGTAATAATATTGTAAGCCTTCGTGAAAAGGTTGAACGTATAGGTTTAAACCTCCTTGCAGCTTGTGTGCAGCGTGGATAAACACGTCGAAATCTCCCCCTTTCAGAACACCTTTCACACTCAAAAAAACAAAACCTAAAACCAAAAGTGCTCTTCCTTTGTTTGCATTTAGGAAAGGAATTATCCGATTCATCAACCCGTAGAAAATTAGAATTTCGAATTTAAAGTTAATTGTCTTGAATTTGCGCAAAACATTGATTTCAAATCAGTAAAATCCGCGCTATATTTGCACCCACAAATTCTCATAGGAAAAATGAATACATTTTCGTCTAGACACATTGGTCCGAATGCTTCTGAAAAGAGCGAAATGTTGGATAAAATTGGTGTATCGAATATCGCTGAGTTAATCGACAAAACGATTCCAGCACACATACGTTTGAACCGTGACTTGAACGTCTCAAAAATGATGAGCGAACAAGAATATTTGAACCACATCACTGAGTTGGGTAAGTTGAACAAAGTCAACAAGTCCTTCATCGGTATGGGATACTCTGAAACCATCGTTCCGCCGGTAATTTTGCGTAACGTTTTGGAGAATCCAGGATGGTATACAGCGTACACACCTTATCAAGCTGAAATTTCTCAAGGTCGTTTGGAGGCTTTGTTGAATTTCCAGACCATGGTGATGGAGTTGACGGGAATGGACATTGCTAACGCATCTCTTTTGGATGAAGCAACTGCTGGAGCTGAGGCAATGATCATGTTGTACAATTCACGTTCTAGAGCAGAGGTGAAAGAAGGAATCAACAAATTCTTTGTTTCTGAATTTGCTTTCCCACAAACGAAAGAAGTTCTTCAGGGTAGAGCGAAAAACTTGGGAATCGAAATCGTATTCGGAAACCCAATTGAATTTGATGGAAACGGAGGATTCTTTGGAGCTTTGATCCAATACCCAGACGCATTGGGTCGCGTGAAGGATATCGAAGGATTCATTAACCGTGTAAAAGAGCACAACGTTCGCGTTGCAGTAGGCGCAGATATCATGTCTTTGGTTGTTTTGAACGCACCAGGGAAAATGGGAGCTGACGTAGTCTTCGGAACATCTCAACGTTTTGGGGTTCCAATGGGATACGGAGGACCGCATGCTGCCTACTTCGCAACAAAAGACGAATACAAAAGAAATATGCCTGGTCGTATCATCGGAGTATCGAAAGACGAAGATGGTCAAATGGCACTAAGAATGGCCTTGCAAACTCGTGAGCAACACATCAAAAGAGATAAGGCGACTTCAAACATCTGTACGGCTCAGGCTTTGTTGGCGGTAATGGCAAGTATGTATGCTGTTTACCACGGACCTCATGGAATGAAGGATATCGCTTACCATATTCATTCATTGGCTACAAAAACAGCAAATGGATTGAAAGAATTGGGAATCGAATTGGGTGGAGATCAATTCTTCGACACCTTGTACGTAAAAGGAGTTCCTTCGTTTGAGGTGCAATCGGCTGCTGAGGCTGCTGGAATGAACTTCCACTACATCAACAAAGAAGATTTGACTATTTCGTTTGGTGAACCACACACAACGGAAGATGTTGAAACCATCTTGGGAATCTTTGCGAACATCTTGGGTAAAGAAACACCAGAAGTTGGGGCGAACCTAGAAGCAAGCTTGACTCCTGAGTACCTGCGTACAGACGAAGTGTTTACACACGAAACGTTCAACAAGTACCATTCAGAATCCAAAATGATGCGTTACTTGAAGCGTTTGGAGAACAAAGATTTGTCTTTGGTTCATTCCATGATTCCTCTTGGATCGTGTACAATGAAATTGAATGCAGCAGCTGAATTGATGCCGATTACCAATCCACAATTTGCAAACATTCACCCATTTGCACCGTTGAACCAAGCAGAAGGTTACTACCAAATGTTCCGTCAATTGGAGGCAGACTTGTGTGAGTGTACTGGTTTTGCTGCCATGTCTTTGCAACCGAACTCAGGAGCTCAAGGAGAATACGCTGGATTGATGGTAATTAAAGCATACCACGAATCGAATGGTGACTTCCAAAGAAAGAAAATGATCATTCCTTCATCAGCACACGGAACCAACCCTGCATCGGCTGTTATGGCTGGATTTGATGTGGTTGTAACTGGTTGCGATATCAACGGAAACATCGACATCGACCAATTGCGTCAGGTAGCTGGAGAATTGGGCGAAGAATTAGGAGGATTGATGGTTACTTACCCATCAACTCACGGTGTATACGAGGAAGGCATCAAAGAAATTACAGACATCATTCACCAAAATGGTGGACAAGTATACATGGACGGAGCCAACATGAATGCTCAGGTTGGATTGACCAATCCTGGTAACATTGGAGCTGACGTTTGTCACTTGAACTTGCACAAAACATTCGCTATTCCTCACGGAGG
>JAOASF010000176.1 GCA_025210175.1 Crocinitomicaceae bacterium
GACCATGTATTGTAATTCGAATTGTTATAGCTTACCGTAATTGGCGCTCCAGAAATACCAGAATCGTTGGCATCAAAAACCCCATTTCCATTGTTGTCGCAGAAAATTTGTCCGCCAACACACCCAAAATTGTTGTTGCCCGAACTGTCACAAATTACCGTTGGCATAAAGGTATAGGTTCCTCCAGGGGTAATGTAAAATGTACTTGGTGAAGAAGAAATTTGAATATATCCATGATTCGAAAGCCAGCCTTGATCTAAAACCACAGAATAGGTACCAGCGGTAATACCTTGGTAGAAAGTAGACATACCGTTGTACAAAGTATTGCTCAAGGTTGTACCGTTGTTTCCAATCAATTGATAAGGAATTCCGTTTGACAAAGTTGTGTCTACCTGACCATCGTTATCACAGTCAACATTGACCATACCATAGAGGTGGGTAACACAGTTAGACGGAGACCAGATAATATCTTGCGTCACACTCGTTTGCGTATTTTGATTCACCGCCGTAACCGAAACTGTATAAGTGGAATTACCCGTAAACAAATGGTCTAGCGCTGGTGAAAACTGTATAAAACTGCCTATTTGCGTCATTTGTCCGGTGTGAGACGTTACTGTACCGTCTCCCCAACTGACGGTTACATCAATTACTCCTGGTGAAAAGTTGTTTCCGTACAATACCAAGTTATAATCGTGGTTTCCAGAGAAGTTATTGACCTCAGGAGTCATACTCAAACTCAGTAGAGAATCACAAGGTCCGCCGTAGTAAACGGAGTCAATAATTCCTGTAAGCGCATAAGTGGATTGTGCTTTGGATGAGAAGGTAAACCCAACCAACATCATCAGCAAAAGTGAAAGCGTATAAGATTTTTTCATATCAATCGTTTTGGTCTTTTATGAACGAAAACAAATTCTTATGCGTTGCATGAGGATATGAAATTGGAAGCAAAGCACCCGCAAAATGGAGGCGAAATTAAAAGCAAATTTCAGGCTCTATCCCTCTAGTTCAAAGGTCAAACCAGAAACTTGCGAAGGTTTAAAATATTTTTCCGCAATTTCTTGAATTTCATGCGCTGAAATTGCTTTTATGGAATTGCGTATATCCTCAAGCGTGTCAATTTGATTGAAATACAAAACACTTTTCCCTAAGGACATCATTAGGCCTGAATTACTCTCCAGCCCCAAGGCTAGGTGACCCAAATACTGCTCCTTGGCCATGTGCAACTGACGCTCTGAGAGCGGTTTATCTATCAACAGGTTGAGTTCTTTATCGATCAGCTTGAGGCACTTTTTGGTGTACTTGGGATCCGTACCAAAATAGATATTCCAGAACCCAACATCCTTATAGGGCGTGTAGTTCGCTTCTATGGTATAAGAGTATCCGTACTTTTCGCGGATACTCATATTGAGTCTTGAGTTGAGAGCTGGTCCACCGAGAATATTGGTCAACAACATCATGCCTTTTCGGTGGTCGTGTTCATAAGATGGTGCATATGTCCCTAAGACAGAATGCACCTGATAATTGGCCTCTTTTTCTACGCGATTAAAACGATAGGAACCTTGAAACGGTTCCAGTTCTACTCCCCCATTCCCGGTTGGGAAGCTGGAAAAGTAACGATCAATCAACTTCGTCAGGCGATCGATAGAAGCATTACCGACATAGGAAATTACCGTGTTTTCGGTAACATAATGCTTCTTCATGAAAGCCTCCAAATCCTTTTTGGTAAACGAAGCAACTGACTCTTTCGTTCCTAAAATATTATATCCAAGGGAGTGATTTTGGAATAGCAATCCTTCGAAATCATCAAATATCTTTTCACCTGGACTATCCAAGTAGGAATTGATTTCGTCTAGCACGATTTCTTTTTCCTTCTCAATTTCGCGTTCTGGGAAGGAACTATTCTGAGTAATATCAGCCAAAAGATCCATCGCTCTCGTAAGGTGATTATTGGTAAATGAAGCGTACAAAACCATTTCCTCTTTGGAGGTGTAGGCATTCAATTCTCCCCCTACGGAATCCAACCGAGAGAGCACGTGAAAAGCCTTTCGATGCTTCGTGCCCTTAAAAATACAATGCTCCAAAAAGTGAGCTAAGCCCTCTTGTTTGGGTGTTTCAAATCGAGATCCAGCCAATACTGTAATTCCCAAATGACTCACCAATGAATCGGTGTGCAAATAGGCCAAACGAAGTCCGTTCGCAAACGAAATAATAATGGGCTGAATTTCTCTCATTTATGGATTCTTGCGGTACACCTCCCAAGCTTCGCCATGTCTGTCAAAAACAACTCGGTCGTGTAACCTAGAAGGCCTTCCCTGCCAAAACTCAATTCTAGTTGGCTTTACGGCATACCCTCCCCAGTGAGGAGGTCGAGGTACAACCTCTGGATATTTTTTTTCTAATTCGGCCAAACGTTTCTCAATCTCAAATTCTTCTTCCAGTTTTTCCGATTGATGACTTGCCCAAGCTCCTAGCTGACTTCCTCTTGGTCGTGATGCAAAGTAATCATCCGAAATTTTTTCATCCACCTTTGAAACTTCCCCTTCTATTCGAATTTGACGTTCCAATTCAGGCCAAAAAAACAGCAAACTTACCTTCGGGTTATGCGCCATCTCTTGTCCTTTTTGAGAAAGGTAGTTGGTATAAAAGATGAATTGCCCTTCGCTGCATTCTTTCAAATAAAGTATACGGGAGGACGGTTGACCTTTTTCATCTACCGTACTCAAGGTCAGCGCATTTGGCTCTCTTACATTCTTATCAAAAGCCAATTGATACCACTCTTTGAAAAGATCCAGGGGACCTTCAGCAGGAACATTTTCTATTTTACCACCTCGGAAATTGCGGTGATCGTTTCTCAATTCTTCAAAGGCGTTTGCCATGACTTAATCTTCTGCGTATTCGTCAGACATTTCGTTTTCAGAGTCTTCCATTTCTTCTTCCTCATCCTCATCACTTCCAGGTGCTGAGTAGACCTTTCCCCCTGGAGTAGAAGGCAACTCCTCACCCTCTTCTAACGGACGACGAGAAATTTCGCGATCCAATTCTTCGGCATATGGAAAGACATCCACGATTGGACTTTGAGTAATGGCTGGAATCATGAAGTCAACCATTAAAGTAGACAAGCTTTCTTTGATTCTTTCGTACGCTTCTTTTACGGAATTCGCTGTGATCAAGAAGTTTTGGGAAACCTTCTTCGTTTTTTCAGCATCCATATCCGTCGTTTCATACGTCAATTTCACCTTGTACCAGATGTCAGCGTCGTCATAATGAAAAACATCGTGCAATTCCGTTCTGGTAATTCCTACCACATTGAACTCACCTTTGATCATCGTTCCCAACTCCTCATAGATACGTGCTTCCGCATCGGTAAAGGTCATAGCGGCCAATAAATAAGGCTCTGAAACCCTTTTGAAAGATCCGTTTTCGAGTTGTTTCGTGTATTTTACTTTTACTGTAAACCAGTTATTCATATCTTAATTTTGTTGAAATTTTGCGGAGTGCAAATATACGTTTAAAGGCTTTTTCGAAAATGGAATTAACGTTAATTCGTGTACTTTCTACCATTCGCCCACACGATAAAAGAGGAGTTGAAAAGGCGAACGAGAACAGAATTTCCGTAGATCTCAAACTTGGCGTCCATTTGATTGGTTATTTCCTTGACTTCTCCGTTTTGAGAAACGCTAATGCCCTTCATGGCATTTTGAAATACCAGGGTCGCATTTTTTATTTCATATCGCTCGGGTTCAAAGTTCAATACCTGCCACTTTTTTCCTTTTGATTCCATGTAGAAAAAACCGTTTTCCATCCAAACCACCACATCGTCTTTGACATCGTATTTACTCGCTCCAAATTGCGATAATACGGTCTTGATTCCATCTTTGTATTTCACCAAGTTGCCGTTCTGATCTTCATAAACGACAAAACCTCTTCCGGCCTTGTAAGATCGTGCATAGAAATCTTCCACGTCTACAATTTGTCCCTTGTCGAAAACGGCAAAAGTTCGCGTATTGGGATCGTTAAACGCCACTACATCAACTCCAGCAGAAAACTCCATCTTACCTACCCACACATCAATGTCTGTGACTTGACCCTTCCAGTAAATTTTATAGAAATCTCCATTGTCCTTAAAGGCGAAGGTATTATCGCCAATGCTCAGTGGCATTTGCAAGTCGCCCGTGCTCTGATAGGCCACTGTTTTTTCGCCATTTTCATACACCGTTACATTGTTGTACCGCAAATCATGATACACCACCATGCTATCCTTTACAGCGTATTTCCCACAATTGTAGGTTAGGGTTTGCAAAAAGCCTGCATCCCACAAATTCAAGGTGGTAGCTATTTTCCAGGTCAAGTAATGATCGGAAAGTGTGTATTCCACATTGGTGTTGGCCAAATCCTTTCTCTCCTTGCCATCATAGATGCGCAAATTGCCACGGTTATCGATATAAGCCACAAACTCATCCGAAGCCTTGTATTCTTCTATTAATTGGAATTCCAGTTGACGAAAAGTGCCGTCTTGAAACACTTTGAAGAAATTATTGAAGTCTAAAAAAGGAATGACATTTTGGGACCAAAGGTTCAGGCTTACAAAAGCTGAAATTAGAAGTAAGAATCTCATTGCTGCGAATTTACAATTTCTGTTCCAAAGTTGAACGATCAATTATATGCAATCCAAACCATTCAAAAACCAGGCGCACCGTTCAAAAGGTTTAACTTTTTTTACCCCGAAAATTGTTGAATTATGGACATATTTGTTGCACTTATAAGAAAAATTACATGAAAAAAATGCTTTATCTGGGCGCGGTTCTTCTCTTCGGGACGAACTCTTTCGCTCAAAAAAAGATTGAGTATGTAGAATACGATTTGCCGAATGGTATGCACGTAATTCTGCACGAAGATCACTCTACCCCAATCGTGGCGGTTTCTATTTTGTACCATGTTGGGTCAAAAAATGAAAAAGTTGGAAGAACAGGTTTTGCTCACTTCTTCGAGCACCTGTTGTTTGAAGGTTCTGAAAACATCGAGCGCGGTGAATACAGCGAACTGGTTGAAGAAAACGGTGGAACTTTGAATGCCAATACTTCTAATGACCGTACGTATTATTACGAATTGTTGCCATCTAACCAGTTGGAACTTGGTCTGTGGTTAGAAAGCGAGCGTTTGTTGCACGCTAAAGTGGACAACACGGGAATTGAAACCCAAAGAAGTGTAGTAAAAGAAGAGAAACGTCAACGAGTTGACAATCAGCCATACGGACGTTTCTTGACTGAGACTTTCAGTAGAATGTTCACGAATCACCCATACAATTGGGTTCCTATTGGATCAATGGAAGATTTGGATGCTGCTCAGGAGGAGGATTATGTTAATTTTTACCGAACGTATTATGTACCGAGCAACGCCACTTTGTCTATCGCAGGCGATTTGGATGTGGAACAAACAAAAAAATTGATCGACAAATACTTCGGATCGGTACCTAAAGGACAAGCAATTAATCTATACCGCGACTGGTTGGGCTTAGATGATGCAGCTTTCAAAACAAAGTATGGTGTAGAGAAAAGCAATTTTGATGCGGTGAACTTTACGAACCCAAAAAATGCAGCTGCGAAAAAATTGGTTCAAAAATACAGCGCAATGCCTTGCGAAATTGCTCGTCCGGGCAACTACGAAGGACGTCTAGGTAGCGTGGTTGTAGACACCGTTTACGACAATATTCAACTTCCTGGTTTATTCATTACTTACCAAATGCCGAACCAGACGCATCCTGATTTCTATGCCTTAGAAATGCTCAATGAAGTATTGTCTGGAGGAACGTCGTCTCGTTTGAACAAAGCGATTGTAGAGAAAAAACAATTGGCTGTTCAGGCCTTCTCCTTCCCTTTTGGTATGGAAGCTGGAGGTTTACAGATTTTTGGAGCAATCGCTGGTCAAAATGTTGACCTACAAGAATTGATGAAGGAGTTCGACTCTCAAATCGCATCCATTCAAACTGAGTTGATAACGGAAGACGAGTTTCAAACCATCCGCAACAAAGTGGAAAACGACCTAGTTGGTTCCAATAGTTCAATGGCTGGAATTGCAGAAAACTTGGCCGACAACCATGTGTATTATGGAACGGCAAACCGCGTTAACGAAATGTTGGCCGGTTACCTGGCTGTTACTCGTGAGGACATCTTGCGCGTAGCGAAGAAATATTTGACACAAGATGAGCGCCTTATCTTGTATTATTTACCGAATTCAAAATAAAAGAAAATGAAAAAAATTAGCATTCTATTTCTTTTACTTGCGCCGCAGTTTTTTCACGCACAATTGGATCGTTCTGTTCGACCAAAGGCAGCAGCTGCTCCGCAAATCAATATAAAAGACTCTGAAACGTTTACGACTGCCAATGGCATCAACGTTATCATTAGTGAAAATCACAAAATTCCGAAAGTTACCTTCTCTCTTTCCATGGGGTCAGACCCTCGTGCGGAAGGCAGCAAGGCTGGCTTGAGTGGAATTGCAGGAGAACTGGTTATGTCGGGGACTACTAACCGCGACAAGGATCAATTGGACAAAGAAATCGCATACATCGGTGCACGTCTATCCGCTTCTTCTGGTTCTGTTTTTCTTTCGTGTTTAACCAAACACATGGACAAAGGATTGGGATTGATGTCCGATGTTTTAACCAATGCATCCTTCCCTGAATCTGAATTTGCCCGCATCGTTTCTCAAAACGAAAATGGATTGAAATCCATCAAGGCAAGTGCAGACGGAATGGCTTCTAACGCTTTGATGAAGGTAAATTACGGTGAAGGTCACCCGTACGCAGATATCATGACCGAAGCTACCTTGGCCAACATCACATTAGACGATGTTAAAGCCTTTTACAAAAACAACTTCGTACCAAAGGGAAGTTACCTCGTAATTGTAGGCGACATCACCAAGGCGGAGGCGGAAGCTGCAGTAAATAAGTACTTCTCTACTTGGGCTGGAGGTGAGCCGTTTAAAGCGCGCAATCTTGCTGGCAAACCGACTGCGGGTAACCAAGTTTACTTTACCAAGAAGCCAGGAGCGGTTCAATCTGTTATCCGCGTTTCTTTCCCGATGAACATCAAGCCTGGAGATCCAGACCAAATTGCCTTGAGTGTGTTGAACAACATTTTAGGTGGTGGAGCCTTCGGAAACCGCTTGATGCAAAATTTGCGTGAAGACAAGGCTTATACGTATGGATGTCGCTCAAGCATCAACTTCGACGAGTTTGGAACCTTGTTCTCTACAAGTGGTTCGTTCCGCAACGAGGTTAGTGACTCTGCGATTGTAGAAATCATCAAAGAAATTGAGGGAATTACGGAAGGATATGTAACAGATGAAGAATTGAATTTAACCAAAAGTTCAATGGCCGGATCTTTTGCTCGTTCGTTGGAAAGCCCACAAACGGTGGCTCGCTTTGCCTTGAACATCAAGCAGTACAACCTTCCTAAGGATTACTACCAAACCTATTTGCAAAAGTTGGAGAAGGTATCGAAAGAGGACATTTTGTTGATGGCTCAAAAGTACTTTACTCCGAAAAACTTGAATATTGTAGTAGTTGGAAACGAATCCATTATCGAGAAATTAAAGCCGTTTGACAAGGATGGTAAAATCGATTTATTGGATCCATTCGGAAACGAAGCCAAGGAAATGAAACCGGCTGACATCACAGCTGATGTTTTGTTGAACAACTACGTTTTAGCAGTAACACAGTCTGCCAACTTGAAAACAGCGACGAAGAAGTTGAAAAAAATCAAGTCAGTAACCCGCAAAACAGAAATGTCTGCCGATCAGGTGCCTTTCCCATTGAACATGACCGAAGTTTGGATAGCTCCAAACATGGAAGGAAGCAAATTGGAAGGTCAAGGAATGTTGTTGCAAAAATCGTATTTCGACGGAAAAGCGGGTGGTACTGTTTCTATGCAAGCTGGTAAAGAGGCAATGACCGCTGACGAAATCGCAGCCAAAGCGAAATCAGCAGGTTTGATTCCGGAGATGAACTACAGCACCTCTGGTATGAAATACGAAATGGTTGGAATTGAAGTGATCGATGGAAAAGATGTATATGTCTTGAAATTGAATGATGGAGATTCTGAAACACTTGCGTATTACGAAAAAGGAACGTGGAACAAGGTAAAAACCATCACCACTTCAGAACGCGAGGGACAAACGGTTACCACGGAACAAACATTTGCTGACTTCAAAGACTACAATGGAGTAATGATGCCAACGAAAGTTACCCTATCCGTAGGACCTTTGAACTTCAGCGGAAAGGTTACTGAGATCTTGATTAACGAGAAAGTAGATATTGAAACTTATAAGTAATTGGGACCAACCCTAATAAGAAGAGGCTGTCTCAAAAGGCAGCCTCTTTTTTTATTGAATAAAAAGTTTGCACAAAAAAACGGGAGGTTTCCCTCCCGCCGAAAGAAATATTATCTTTCTATGTGCTAATATCCTCAAAA
>JAOASF010000177.1 GCA_025210175.1 Crocinitomicaceae bacterium
AAGCAGCTATTCAAAATAAAAACATGTTTGAGGTATTGATGGAAACTTGTAAGTACGCTTCATTAGGTCAGATTACACAAGCATTGTTTGAGGTAGGTGGTCAGTACCGTAGAAACATGTAAACATGCGTCAAGTAGCCGAAATTCCACACGATCGATACAAGATTACCATCTTCAATTACAATGCGAAGTACATGTTGAAAATTGAGTTGGGTCAGTTCGAACAAGTGTTTAAAATAGGGGAGACGGATGTTTTCTCAGTAGAAGAAGTTAAAAATATGGTAACGCCTACCTTGTTGTCCAATTGTTTGAAGCGTTTCGTTGAAATGCGAACGGATTGGGAAGAGGCGTTCCAAGTTAAAAATGTAAATACCTAAGATGAAAAAATACTTTTTACTAGTACCAGCAACAGCCCTAATCATGGCAGCTTGCGGTGAGAAAAAAGACGACAAAGGTGCTACTACACCTACACCTGCTAAAGTTGAAGCACGTGAAATGGGGAAATTGAAGATTGCTTTTTACGAGCAAGATTCCTTATCTGCTAAGTTCAATTACTTGCAAGAAGAGCAAAAGATTTTGGATCAAAAACAAAAGGCTTTTCAGAATAAAGTAGATGCCATGATGCGTGATTATCAGGAGTTTTTGAGAAGAAACGACGAGCGCAACAAGCAAGGTTTGTTATCGCAAGTGCAGTTGCAAAGTATTCAGCAAGAAGCGATGTCGAAAGAGCAGGCAATTGGTGAGTTTCAGCAACGCGAAGGTGGGCGTATCGAACAAGAAGCTTTTGAAAAATTGCAAATCTTGAACAAAAAGGTGGCTGCTTACGCGAAGATGTTCTCCGAAGACAACAACATTGATATTTTGATGATCAAAGGCCAAGGTGGTCAAATTTCGTACATCCGTTCTGAAATGGATGTTACACAGGCGTTTATTGATTTCTTGAACTCAAAAGAGGACGAGATTAAAAAAGACATGCAAGCTAAATAATGCTGATAGCACAACAGAAATTAAAAGAGAACATTGCCGAGTATATTCTCTATATGTATCAAATAGAGGATATTGTTCGCGCCTATCATTTTGATTTGGACAACTTGATGGAGACGTACGTGAGTGCAAGTATCCCCAATCCAAGTTTCAAAGAAAGTTACCGAAAGTGGTACAGCGATATCATTTTGAAAATGCAGTCGCAAAAAATCGAAAAGGCAGGACATTTGTTGGAGTTACAGGAAATTTTGATGGAAATCAGTTACCTGCATAATACACTCATCAACTTGACGGGCGATCACAAATACAAGGACATCTTTGAGCGTGCAAATACTTATTTGAACGAGTTTAAGGAGAAGTCTAATTTGAAGGATAAAAACCACGTAGAGATTGCCTTTCATGCTCTATACATGAAGTTGTTACTACGTCTGCAAAACAAGGAGATTTCAGCTGAAACAGAAGAAGCCTTCGATGCCATGCGCATGATGTTGGCCTACCTTTCAAAGGCTTATTCCCAAATGAAAGAGGGGAACATGGATTTCTTGCAGAATTAAGAAAAACATTCGCAAAAGAAAAGCCGATTCATTTGAACCGGCTTTTTTTATAATTGTAGTTTCCTATGCTTTTTTGAAGACCACTTTCCGAAGTATCAGTGAAACTAGAATGCTGTACAGTGTTGACAATAACAACATCGCTAGAATCGATAGAGTGAAGGTTGAACCAGCATTGAAAAAGCTTCTTGGACCTTTTTTCAATTCAGCTATAATTTCCTCCTTGGTTTTAACCTCAAAAGCCTCGTTGGACTTTCTAATTTTGGCCAATTCTTCGGGATTGTTTACGGCTTCTGTAATACTTTCATCCATTTGAGCAATTTGATACTCGTTGTAACCTGGATTGATGACAGCGTAAAACAAGTAAATAGATGCTCCTACTACAACAGAATAGCTCAAGCCCGCCTTCATACCGTTCTTGATATCATTCAATGTGTTACTTTCTTCCGTTTCACGCATCATTGTGCGGTACAAACCAAAGGCAATTGCTCCTAACAACAAGAAAATATTCAAATAAATGGCCGATGTAATAGGCATTAATGGGTCGATGAAGTACATCACGGTTTTTCCCAATACCCAAATAGCTGCGGAGATTAATCCAATTTTTACTGCTTCTCCCATTATCCGTTCATTGATGCCAAGAACTCTTCATTGGTTCTTGTGTTGTTCATGTGATTTTTAACGAATTCCATTGCTTCAACCGGGTTCATGTCCGCGATAAACTTGCGAAGTAACCAAACGCGCTGCAAGACGTCTTTGCCAACCAATAAGTCTTCGCGACGTGTACCTGAAGCCAAAATATCGATAGCAGGGTAGATTCTGCGGTTCGAAATCTTGCGATCCAACTGCAATTCCATGTTACCCGTTCCCTTAAATTCTTCAAAGATCACTTCGTCCATTTTGGATCCTGTTTCGGTAAGTGCCGTCGCGATTATCGAAAGTGAACCTCCGTTCTCAATCTTTCGAGCTGAACCGAAGAAGCGTTTTGGTTTGTGCAATGCATTGGCGTCAACCCCTCCAGATAATACCTTACCTGATGCAGGAGAAACCGTGTTGTATGCACGAGCCAAACGTGTAATGGAGTCCAAAAGGATACAAACATCGTGACCACATTCAACCATACGTTTTGCCTTTTCAAGGACCATGTTCGCAACTTTTACGTGACGATCAGCAGGTTCATCAAAAGTAGAAGCAATAACCTCGGCTTTTACGCTACGTGCCATATCGGTAACCTCTTCAGGACGTTCGTCGATCAACAATACGATCAAATAAGTCTCAGGGTGATTCGCTGCAATGGCATTTGCAACATCTTTCAACAACATCGTCTTACCCGTTTTTGGCTGGGCTACGATCATTCCACGTTGTCCTTTACCAATAGGAGCAAACAAATCCATGATTCGAGTCGACATCGATTCGTTTTCATGACCCGTAAGTTTGAATTTTTCATCTGGGAAGAGTGGCGTCAAGTACTGGAAAGGAACACGGTCACGAATGTAACCTGGGTCTCTACCATTGATGCTTTCTACTTTTACCAATGGGAAGAATTTTTCACCTTCACGAGGAGGACGAATGGTTCCTCTTACAGTATCTCCCGTTTTCAAACCAAATAACTTGGTTTGACTTTGAGAGACATAAATATCATCCGGAGAAGGAAGGTAATTGTAATCAGAAGAACGCAAGAATCCGTATCCATCTTGAATAACCTCAAGTACCCCTTCAGCCGTAACAATACCTACAAGATCGTATCCCTCTTCAATTTCCTTGCGGTTATTTTGCTGATTGCGATTTCGGTTGTTGTTTTGACGTTGTTGCGGAGCTTCTTGACTTGGTGTAGCATCTGAATGCGTTTCAGCAGGTGTGTTTTTTGCTGGTTCGATTCCTTTTTCGTGCAACATTTCATCAATGGGCTTACCCGTTTCCATTGCTTTTTTAGCTGCTAGAGCACTTTGCAACAAAATGTTTCCTTGATGTGTTTTGGCTTTCGGGTTTTCTTCCGCTTCTACTTTTTTAACCTCCTCTTCAACTGGAGCTTCAGAAGTCTCACTTTCATTGGAAGTGGCTTCTTCCTCAAATAAATTTGTTTGTTCTGTAGTAGATGTTGGTTCAGTAACGCGAATTCTTTTTCTTCTCGTCTTTGGTTCTTCAGTGGCTGCGGAAGATTCTTCGCTCGAAGATGGCTTACCTTCTGCTTCTTGACCTTCGCTTACAATTGCAGTAATCAGATCTGCTTTTTTGTAAGACTCAACTTTTTTTAGGCCAATTGATTTTGCAATTTCACGCAAGTCTGGGAGCTTTTTGCTCTCCAATTCTTTTATATCCATAATGCGATTGTGTCAATGAATGCCTTAGAGGGGACCTCTAATTCTTGAAACTAAATATTTAAAATAGGAGTTGTGCCAATGGAATTGACGTAGCAAGTATACGAAGAATTCTCAATAAAACAAGTTTACCCAAGTTTTTTCCATAGATATCAAGAAAAAGTTGAAATTTTCAACGGTTCAAGAGCCACGTCTTATGAAACTGCTAAATTCGAGTATGAAAAAATTAGCGCTTCATTGGAAGATCTTAATTGCCATGGTTCTGGGAATCATTTGGGCACTTATTTCTGGCGAACTTCAATTGAATCAATTTACAAAGGATTGGATTGATCCATTCGGTTCAATTTTTATCAATTGCTTAAAGTTTATTGCCATTCCTTTGGTTTTGTTTTCAATTATTACAGGCGTCGCCAGTTTAGGTGATGTGAGTAAACTGGGTAAAATGGGAGCGAAAACTCTTCTGACTTATTTGTTGACGACCGTATTTGCAGTTTCTACTGGTTTGTTGTTGGTTAATTTGGTAAAACCAGGAGTGCAAAGTGATCCAGATCAAGCAATGGAGTATCGTTTGCGCTATGAGATTTGGGCTACTGACAACCATATCGAGATAAAAGACGGCAAGTTTTTATTGGCAAGTGCCGATAGTACACTGATTTCAGAGGTGAGGGCATCCATGGCCTCAGATGAAAAGAATTCAGATTATGAATATTTGTCGAAGAAATTGGAAGATGCCAAGTCTGCCCAAAATAGTGGTCCGCTGCAACCCTTGGTAGATATGGTGCCCGATAATATTTTCGTTGCCCTAGGTGATGGATCCAAAATGTTGCAAGTCATCTTTTTTGCCTTGTTCTTCGGGATTTCCATGGCCCTTATTCCGAAAGATAAGTCAGGTCCTGTTTTGGCTTTCTGCGATGGAGCCAATGAGATTTTTATTAAGATGGTAAACATCGTAATGGCGGCTGCTCCCTTCTTTGTCTTTTGTTTGATGGCAGGGGTACTTGCTAAAATGGCCAACAGTCCAGGTGATATATTGAACATTTTCTTAAGTCTTGCAAAATACTCGATTGTGGTTGTTATTGGATTGGCTGTGTTGTTGTTTGGGGTATACCCACTGATGTTGAAACTCTTCCGCGTACCCATTAACTATGGCGATTTTTTTAAAGGAATGAGCCCAGCGCAGTTCTTGGCTTTTAGTACTTCTTCAAGTGCAGCGACCTTACCGGTTACGATAGAATGTGTACAGGACAACTTAAAGGTTCCTGCTAAAGTTTCCGATTTCGTTTTGCCCATAGGGGCTACAGTCAATATGGACGGAACTTCGCTATATCAGGCTGTGGCAGTTATTTTCCTGGCGCAATATCATGGGGTAGATTTGAGTTTGACCCAACAATTGGGTATTGTAGGTACTACAACCTTGGCGTCTATTGGGGCGGCAGCAGTACCTAGTGCTGGATTGATCATGTTATTGATTGTTCTAACGTCTGTCGGTTTAAACCCCTTGTGGATTGTTTTGATTTATCCAATGGACCGTTTGTTGGACATGTGTCGCACCGTTATCAATGTAACCAGTGATGCCACAGTATCAGCCATCATTGCCAAGTCAGAAAAAGAGATGTAAGAACTATTTTGGAAATTTTTCTTTCAAAAAGTCTCCTGTATGGGAGGCTTTTTCTTTTATAAGGTCTTCTGGTGTTCCAGAAAATACAAGATTTCCGCCCTCTTTACCACCTTCGGGACCTAAATCGATAACCGTGTCTGCACATTTTATGACATCGAGGTTGTGCTCAATTACCACCACAGAGTGACCGTTGTTTACCAAGGAGTTCAAAGCGATGACCAACTTTTGAACATCGTGAAAATGCAAGCCTGTTGTAGGCTCATCGAACACAAATAAGGTTTTCGAAGATTGTCCACCCTTATTCAAAAAAGAAGCCAGTTTTACCCGCTGTGCCTCACCACCAGAAAGGGTAGAGGAGGACTGTCCCAGTTGCAGATAGTTCAAACCAACGTCGGCCAAAGGCTGTATTTTGTCGACAATCTTTTTGCCTGTTTTATCTCCATTTTCCGAAAAGAAAGAAAGGGCCTCATCAATATCCATGGCCAGAATATCGGCAATGTTTTTCCCTCCTAAAACCACCTCCAAGGTTTCGGCCTTGTATCGTTTTCCTTGGCAAGCCTCACACGGAAGGTGTACATCAGCCATGAATTGCATACTTACAGTGATTTCTCCCTCACCTTCACAAATTTCACAGCGTCCACCGTCAACATTGAAACTAAAAAAGCCCGGTTTGTAACCTCTTTGTTTGGCTAGTGGCTGCTTTGAAAGCAAGTCGCGAATATCGTCGAAGGCTTTGACATAGGTCGCTGGATTGCTTCGAGATGATTTACCTATTGGGTTTTGATCCACAAATTCGATTTGCTGAATCCCTTTCAAATCACCCGATACAGAACGCATATGAGATCCAGGAACGGAAGAGCCCATTCCAAGGTGATGCTTAATGGCTGGAACCAATAAATCTCGCACCAAAGTCGATTTTCCACTACCACTTACGCCAGTAACACAAACTATTTGATGTAGCGGAAAAGCTACGTCGATGTTTTTTAAATTGTTCTTCCTTGCTCCGCTGATCAATATTTGATCCTTGCTTTTTCTTCTTTTCGCTGGAAGTTCGATTCTCAATTCTTCGAGTAAGTACTTGGCCGTTAGACTATCCTTAGCTTTCAAAAGTGCTTTGTGATCTCCCTGAAAAACTAGGGTTCCACCAAAGAGACCTGCTCCTGGGCCAATGTCAACGATTTCGTCTGCTGCTTTAATGATTTCCTCTTCGTGCTCCACAACGATAACAGTATTCCCTACATTTCTCAAGTTGTGAAGAACCTTAATCAGTCGGGCTGAATCCCTTGGATGGAGTCCAATGGAAGGTTCGTCGAGCACATACATGGAACCGACCAAGGTACTTCCTAGGGAAGTTGCGAGGTTGATCCGTTGCGATTCGCCTCCTGACAGGGTATTGGCACTTCTGTTGAGTGTCATATATCCCAATCCTACGTCAGTTAGAAACTGTAGTCGAGAGATGATTTCTGGTAAAATACGTTTGGCAACCTGGGCATCCTGATTGATTAAATCCAGCGATTCGAAAAAAGCAAGCGACTCAGTAATGGGCATTAAAACCACATCCGTGATGGATTTTCCGTCGATTTTGACATAATTGGCATCCTTGCGCAAGCGAGTACCTCTACAATCTGTACAATTTGATTTACCGCGATATCTTGATAGCATAACGCGGTACTGGATTTTATAAGTCTGACTTTCAATGAAGTTAAAAAAGGGTAGCAACCCCGTAAAGTACTTGTTTCCAGTCCATAACAAATTGTATTCATCCTCTGTTAAATCATCAATCGGTCGATGAATGGGGAAGTCAAACTTTTTGGCAGACAATATTAAATCCTTGAGATAGGTTCCCATTGTTTCACCTTTCCAACAGGCAATCGCTTCATCAAAAACGCTTTTTGATCGGTCAGGTATTACCAAATCAGGATCTATCCCAATTACAGAACCATAGCCATCGCAAGTTTTACAAGCACCGAAGGGGTTGTTGAAGGTGAAAAAGTGTGCGTTGGGTTCCTGAAATTTCTTGCCGTTCAATTCAAACTTATTGGAGAAAGTCATGAACTCTTCATCTGAAGGAAAGTAAATGGAACATTCTCCGTTACCCTCCGCAAAAGCCAGTTGAATGGAATCGGAGTAACGGGCTTCCATTTCTTCATCCTCAAAATTACAGGTAATGCGGTCTATTAAAAGGTACGAGTTTTCTATGTCCTTGGGAATGGCAGAGAGTATGTCCTCGATTTGAAGCGTTTCTTGGTTTAGAAGCAAGCGGGTATAACCTTGATCAAAGAGCAATTGAAGTTGACGTTCAACGCCGTATTTTTCAAACCCCAAAATTGGAGCTAATATCATCGCTCTTGTATTCGCTTCCGTTTTCTTTAAGGCATGGATGACGTCTTGAACCGTATGTTTTTTAACCTCTTCTCCAGAATCGGGGTCGATGGTTTTTCCAACTCGTGCAAATAATATTTTTAAATAGTCATAAATTTCTGTGGTAGTACCAACGGTTGAACGAGGGTTATTGGTAATCACTTTTTGTTCTATAGCAATAGCAGGAGCAACCCCTTTTACATAATCGGTTTCGGGTTTGTCCAATTTGCCCAAGAATTGTCGAGCGTACGAGGAAAGGCTTTCAATGAATCTGCGTTGTCCCTCTGCATACAAGGTATCGAAAGCTAAAGAAGACTTTCCCGAGCCTGATAAACCAGTGATTACGGTCATCTTGCCGTGCGGAATTTTTACGTCTAGATTTTTTAAGTTGTGAACTCGAGCACCTTTAACCTCGATGAATTTTGACATGCTGAACAAATTTGACCTTAAAGTTAATTCCACTGCACAAAATATGAGGGGCAATTGAAAAATAATGCAAGAATTTGGTTAGCAAGGAGGATTTTCCTATATTCGTTTTTCACAAACCCCAAAATAAGGTCTATCGATACATAATTACGCTTAAAAATTTGATTGTTTTTCATTTAAAGTGTAATGCTATGTCACTAACTAAACTGGACGATAGATTCTTAATCACAGAATACATAAACGGAAACGAAAAGGCTTTTGAAGTCTTGATGTTGCGTCACAAAGATCGCATTTACAGATCTGTTTATATGAAAGTAAAAAATCCTGCTTTCGCTGAGGATATTTTTCAAGAAGTATTTATCAAAATCATTAATACCATTAAGCTAGGTAATTACAACGAGGAAGGTAAGTTCTTGCCTTGGGCTCTAAGAATTGCTCAAAACATGGTGATCGATCATTTTCGTAGAAACAAGAAGATTAAATTGATATCTGAATCTTCATCCAAAACAGACGATTTCAACATTTTTCATACGCTCAAACTAGAAGAGGCTAACATCGAGGAACGAATCTCTAAACAAGAATTAGAGAGCCAAGTTGTTGGGATGATTGAGTATTTGCCTGATGCGCAACGCGAAATTTTAACCATGCGCTTGTTTCAAGAAATGTCCTTCAAAGACATTGCTGAACAATTGGATATTTCAATCAATACCGCACTCGGGAGAATGCGTTATGCCTTGATCAATATGCGTAAAATTTTAAGTGAAAAACAAGTGGTAGTTGACTTATAAGTAGTGGCTTACACGGCCAATAATCCAGTATAGATACCGTTTATCAAAACTTGTCTTCGTGGCTTTACACGAAGACATTTTTTTTGTAAATTGCTAAGAGAATCACCTGATTATGATTCTAACTTAACACTTACAATTATGAGAATAGTGCAAAACTTTGTTCTTGCACTGATCATCTTCTCCTCCTGCTATTCATTGGGCCAAACTACCTCAGGTCCTAATAATGCTGGTTCGTTTACGAATGATGCATCAGTTGGAACGTTAACATTTTCCAATCCGACGAACGGTTTGTTGTCCGATGACTCTTATGCTTCTGTGTTGGCCATTACTTTGGGGCCGACGAATTCTCAATATTTAAAGGCGACCAATTTTGGTTTCTCTATTCCTGCTGATGCAACCATCAAGGGGGTAACTGCGCAAATTGAAAAAAGCCAATTATCACTTACTGCTTTGTTGGGTATTCAAAGTGTTGTAGATAATGCAGTGCGATTGGTTAAATCGGGAGTGGCTACTGGTAATAACAAGGCTGCTGCTGGAAATTGGGCATATACGGATGCTACTACCACCTACGGTAGTTCTTCCGATTTGTGGGGATTGACACTAACTCCTAGTGACGTTAATAATTCGAATTTTGGTGTTGCCATAAGTTCAACAATGACCGGAATCTTTGCGATTGTGAATGTATTACCGGTTGCTTATGTGGACCAGGTGACCATGTCCGTAACGTATGAGGTTCCACTTCCTGTAGGTTTAACCACATTTACTGCAACTTCGGATGGAAGACAGGTGACGGTAAAGTGGCAAACGGCAACTGAAATCAATAACGACTTTTTTGAAACGCAATATTCAGTGGACGGGTCGAACTGGGCGCCAATCAATGAAACTAAAGGAGTAGGTTATTCTACCGATATAGTTGATTATCAATTTGTCGATCCGGATCACAACAGAGGATACTATCGTTTGAAGCAGGTTGATTTTGACGGTAAGTTCAAGTTGTACGACCCTGTTTACGTCGATTTTGAGGTAAAAAGTATTGATGACATGATTGTTTCATGGAATTCAAATAACAAGCAAATGTTGATTTATAGTGAGTCAAAAATAAAGTCATTATATTTATATGCGCAAGATGGATCGAAGGTTTTAGTTGAAATAAATCCGATTCCTGATAAGTACTGGTTGATTTCTTTTGACCCCGGCATTGTACTAAGCCAACTCTATTATTTGAATGTGGAAGATGAAAATGGAGGCACGAGGATCAAGAAGGTCTATCTGTCACAATAATATAAAAAACCTAACACCGGTCACACCAGACCGGCCATCTAAGGCGTAACTCTCGTAGTTGCGCCTTTTTTATTACCAGCTTCCGCCTGCACCGCCGCCGCCGAAGCCACCGCCGCCAAAACCACCGAAACCGCCACTTCCGCCACTGAATCCACCTCCGAATCCTCCAAAACCACCACCTCGGTATCCGCTTCCTAATCCTCCAAAGAAAAAGCCGCCTGAGGTCATGGTCATTCCACCTCCACCTTTTCTATTGAAATACAAAAAGGCTAATACGATGAGAATCGCAACGATAATCCCGACGATAATACGTTTTGCTTTTTCCTTTTTCTTCAGTTGAACAAGGTATTCTTGTGAGTTGTATTCTCCTTTCGATAAATCTTCTAGAACGGCTAGAGCAGACTTAATTCCGGCATAATAGTTTCCCTCTTTGAACGAAGGAATAATTTCATTGTCTACAATTTGATGGCAAGTAGCATCTGGAATGGCGCCCTCTAAACCGTACCCCGTGGCAATGTGTACCTTTCGATTATTCTTACCGCCTACAGGGCAAATTAAAAGAACGATTCCATTGTCTTCCTTTTCTTGACCAACACCCCATTTGTGTCCCAATTCAGTGGCAAATTCACTAGGGGCTAGTCCCTTCAGGTCGTCGACTATCACAACTTCAATTTGATTGCTCGTATTGTTGGCAAATCGACCGAGTTCATTTTCCAATTGACTTGCTTCTCCTTTTGATAAGAAGTCGGGCATTTCAACAGAAAGGTTGTTGTAAAGTTTGGCAGGCTTTGGTTGGTTGGGGATTAAATTTTGAATTTGACCAAAAGATTGAAATCCGAGGGTAAATAGAACCAGAAAAGTGGCAATCAATCGATTAATCGTCAAAGGAAATATCATCACTTAATTCGTTTATGTCATCCGTTTGATACGGGAAAAATTGTTTTAATCGTTTGCCAATCTCCAAAATGCATTCTTGAATCCCGAGGGAGAATTCTTTTTTCGCAAAGCGCAAGGTTAACTTGTTGATGTGCTGAACCCAGAAACCTTCAGGAACACTTTCGTTGATACCCTTATCACCGACAATCGCAATTTTTCGATCCTCAACCGATATATAGAGTAAGACCCCATTTCGATCTTTGGTTTCTGTCATCTTGAGTTGATCAAACAAAGCGATGGCTTTCTGATAAGGATCGCCACCGCATTTGTTATCAATGTGCAAGCGTATTTCACCTGAGGTGTTTAATTCAGCCTCTTGAATCGCTTCAACTATTTTTTGTTGTTCCTCTTTGGTAAGAAAGTTCTTGGCGTTCATTGCTACATGTCTTTAATGCTCGGTGCTTTTTCTGCTCCCTCCGAAGATTTGAAGTAAGCTTTTTTGTCGAAGCCAAACATTTGTGCATAGACATTGGATGGAAAACGTCGAATTGAAGTATTATATTTTTGACAAATTTCGTTGAATCGATATCTTTCCACAGCTATGCGGTTTTCCATTCCTTCATATTGGGCTTGAAAATCTCTAAATGCCTCAACTGATTTGAGGTTAGGATAGTTTTCAGCCACTGCCATCAATCGTCCCAAACTTCTTCCAAAAGACTCTTGAGCTGCTTGAAACTTTTCCAAGTTTTCCTCTGTAAGCTCGTCTACGTTTAATTGAATAGACGTTGCTTTCGCTCTTGCTTCAACAACCTCACTTAAGGTACTTTTCTCAAAGTCTGCAGCTCGCTTCACGATTTCCAGCAAGTTCTCCGTTTTGTCCATCCTTGCTTGGTATTGCACTTCAACTTGTTGCCACTGAGCGGTTACACCTTCTTCTTTTTTTACGAGTGAATTATAGGTGCTGCATCCATGAAAAAATAGCAAGGCTACCAACATCAAAGGCCACCATTTTAATAATCCTTTTGTATTCATTTTTGATTTTACTTTTTAATAAATATACGAGTCGAATTCCTAATAAAAATAGGAATCGAGCGAGAGTAGGTGAGTGAATAAATTTGGGCGGTGAATCACATCATAAAAACGTATTGGAGGATGTTGGCCCCCATTTGCAACGCTGCTTGACGTTTGGAAGGAGGGTCGTTGTGTACCTGCGGGTCTTCCCAACCGTCTCCTAAATCCGTTTCGAAAGTGTACAGACAAACAATGCGGCCATTTTCGATGATTGCAAACGCTTGTGAGCGTTTGTCGTCGTGTTCATGAATTTTTGGTAAACCATTGAAATCGTACTTCTGGTGGAAGATGGGGTGATCAGGTGGTAGTTCAACCAATTCTTTGTCTGGAAACACTTTTTTTAGTTCGATTCGAATGAATTCATCCATTCCGTAGTTATCGTCTATGTGTAAAAAACCTCCTCCATAGCAGTAATTTCGCAAGTTTTCTGCTTCAGACGGACTGAATACCACGTTACCATGGCCAGTCATGTGAATGTAGGGGTAATTAAACAAGTCCGAAGAACCAACTTCAACATAAGGAACTTCAGTAGAAATATTGGTGCCGAGATTCTGATTACAGAATTTTATCAAGTTAGGAACGGCTGTTGGGTTGGCATAAAAATCTCCACCACCATTGTATTTCAAGACAGCCAGTTGATAAGTTCCTTGGCAAAAACCGGCGGAAAGTAAAAATAGGCTAAGAATGAGAAGTATGTTATTTTTCATAATTCAGATGTCGCTCTTTTTTATCCTCGTATATATCCTTGATTGTCACCAATATACCCGTTTCTTCAACTGAACCAAATTCCTTGTTAACTGCAGTACCAAAGGTTTTCATGGTGGCAGATAGGTTCATGTATATGTTGACAAGTGGAGGAATAAACTCACCGTGTTCTCGAATGAATAAATTCAATTTTTTAAAATCTTCTTTGAAGTCCTTTCCATCGAAAAGGTCAAGGTATTCGGCTTCGCTGTGGTTCAGCTCAAGCGGATGAAATGCCTTCATAAGGCTGTCCTTATCTGGAAAATACATGTGCATGAAGTACAACAACGCATTTCTACAAAGGGTATTATAACTCGGGTACATGGTTACTTTCCCAAAGAAGTATTGGATGTGCTCGTTTTCGCGAACTATAGCGCCTAAACCATCCCAAATATTGTCCAAGGCAAAGAGTCCTTTCTTCGGGTTTACAGATGGTTGAAACATGGGTTGGACCCACGAACGCCCTAGTTCAATGGTATGGGGCAAATAATCTTTTCTGAATTCTTCGCTGAAATCGAAGTAGCGGGCTGTGGATAGTGGAATTTCTTCTTGGTCCAATGGAATCAGCCCACAATCGATAAAGCGGTATCCTCCAATAATTTCTTCGTCTTCGGGTGACCAAACGATGAGTTGTTGGTAACAATACTCGGATGTATCATTCTCGTCGATGTCCAAGGCTTCACCAGTTCCTCCGCCAGAAGTGCGGAAGCTCAACTCTCTCAAACGCCCGATTTCTCTCATCACATGAGGTGAATTGTGGTGATTGATAATATAAATTTCGTTGTTTCCTTTACGTGTACTTCTAATCAGGCCAGCTTCATTTAGCTCCTTTTTTAATACGTCACGGTCAATGGGGTCTATAATGGGTTTCATGTTATTTTTCTAGTTCGTACACTTTTTCTTTTACGAATTGGGCAAGTTCTAAATCCGATTTTTCAGGGTCAAACTCTGAAGCCTTTAATGGTTCGCCCAGGGTAATTTTAATCTTGCTTCCTCTTAATTTAAACAATTCATCTGAGAGGTAAAGCATTTCGATGTTTGCTTTAATGCCTATTTTTTTGCGCAGATTGGCCAGGCCATAAAAAAAGGAACTCAAGCGACCATCCACAAAAACGGGCACGATCAAACGGTCGTTTTTCTTCGACAAGGTAACGAAGGTCTTTTTCCACTTGAGGTCTCTTATTTGACTTTTATTCCTTCTACTTACCAGTCCAGCGGGAAAGATGGTGACCACGTGGTCGGAGGCAAAAAGCTGGTCAATTTGTTCGCGGGTACTAAGTGAATTGGTCCCATGTTTATTGACTCCCAAAAAAAGTCCGTTCAGATGATTCAAATGAAGGAGCAAGTCGTTCACAATGAACTTGAGTCCTGTTCGATGTTTGCGTAACCCAGACACAAGAGCGATGGCATCCATTCCCCCGAGTGGGTGGTTGGCGGCAAAAACGAGTTTTTCCTTTCCTTCAATATTTTCAATGCCTTCAATGATCACTTCGATATTGAGATAGTTCATGATGGCATCGCAAAAGTCCTCGTTATAGAGATCCTTATGCTCTTCGAGAAAGTGATTGATTTCGTCTTGGTGAAGAATTCTTTCCAAATATCGGATCACAAAGCCAGGCAACCATTTGAGCAAAGTAGGATTCTTACTCCTAATGAGTTCTCGTATATCTATCAGTTTTTTCATTTTCGTACCGCTAAATTAGTTTTTTCCACTTTTAAGAACAGCATTCGCTTCTTGCTAGAGTTTAATTAGATTTGCAACAAAGACTTTCAAACACATGATTCAATTAGCTAATCGCATTTTGGCAATGGAAGAATCGGCGACGATAGCCATGTCCAAAAAAAGTAGAGAATTAAAGCAAGCAGGTAAGGATGTTATTTCCTTGAGTTTAGGTGAGCCCGATTTTTTCACACCCGATTTTATCAAGCAAGCTGCTGTGGAAGCATTGGATCAAAATTACACGCAGTACACACCTGTTTCTGGGTATGATGATTTGAGAGAAGCGATTAGTGAAAAATTTGAAAGAGACAATCAATTGACCTATGGCAAGGATCAGATTGTGGTATCCACTGGGGCGAAACAGTCTATTTCCAATGTGGTTTTAAGTATTCTCAACAAAGGGGATGAGGCCATAGTTCCTGCACCATTTTGGGTATCCTATTTGGAAATGATCAAGGTTGCTGAAGGAATTCCTGTGGTAATTGAGGCAGGGATTGAACAGGATTTTAAAATCACACCTGCCCAATTGGAATCTGCCATAACGCCTAAAACAAGGTTGATGATTTTTTCAACACCTTGTAATCCAACCGGCTCGGTTTACACTAAAAATGAGTTGAGAGCTCTAGCAGATGTAATCGTAAAACACCCGCAATTGGTGGTTATTTCAGATGAAATTTACGAGCACATTCGCTTTGAAGGGGAGCATGCGAGTTTGGCGCAATTTGAAGACATATATCCACAGGTTGTAACGGTTAACGGGGTATCGAAAGCATGGGCTATGACGGGTTGGCGATTGGGGTACATCGGTGCTCCTAAAGAAATTGCTGCGGCTTGTGATAAGATTCAAGGTCAATTTACTTCGGCGACTTGCTCCATAGCCCAAAGAGCTGCAATTGCGGCAGCAAAAGCGGACCCTTCGGTTTTGAAGGATATGGTAAATGCCTTTCATTCTCGAAGAGACTTGGTTTTGAGAATGATAAAAGATATTCCAGGGTTTAAGGCAAATGTTCCCAAGGGAGCTTTTTATGTCTTTCCAGATATTTCTGCCTTGTTTGGTAAATCGGCTGGTTCGTTTACCATTACCAATGCAAATGACCTTTGTTTGTACCTTTTGGAGGAAGCCTTAGTAGCTGTAGTTCCTGGAGATGCATTCGGTGATAAAAATTGCATTCGTTTTTCTTATGCCACGTCTGAGGCTGTGTTGACGGATGCCATGACAAGAATTAAAAAAGCCGTAGAAAAGCTTTCATGAAAAAGATACAAGATGCTTTTGAGGCCTTTGAAGGCTTAAAAATTATGGTGGTAGGGGATGTGATGATCGACTCCTATATTTTGGGATCGGTTTCGCGCATTAGCCCCGAAGCTCCAGTGCCCATCATTAATTTAAACAAACAAGAAGATCGTCTCGGCGGAGCTGCCAATGTGGCGTTGAACTTGGTTGCTTTAGGGGTGCAAACCGAAATCGTTTCTGTAATAGGGAAGGATATTGCGTCCGAATTGATGAAGGATCTTTTGAAAGAATCCAATATTGCTGCTCATGGGTTGGTAGAGAGTACTGACCGAAAAACAACGATAAAAACAAGGGTTATTGGAAATCAGCAGCATTTGTTGCGCGTGGACAATGAACAGACGAACGAAATAACTCCACAGGAGGAATTAGCCCTTATTGCTCAAGTTGAAAAAGGAATAGCCAATGGCGTTCAAGCCATTATTCTTGAGGACTACAACAAAGGTGTTTTGACAGAAAAAGTGATCGAATCCATTGTTTATTTGGCCAATAAGAATAATGTCATAACAACCGTAGATCCAAAAAAGGATCATTTTTTCACCTACCGAAATGTAACCTTGTTCAAACCGAACTTGAAAGAGCTTCGCGAAGGATTGAATGTTAGTATTGACATGCAAAACATCCGAACGCTTGAAAATGCCATTCAAGAACTAGAGTCGAGATTGCACAATAAAATTTCCTTTGTTACACTTTCGGAGCACGGAGTTTTCGTGAAGGAAGGAGGCCAAAGTTCACATCTAAAGGCCCACAAAAGAGATATTGCTGATGTTAGCGGAGCAGGAGATACGGTAATTGGAGTTGCAACTGCTTGTTTGGCAGCTGGATTAAATCCTGTGGAAATGGCGCAAATAGCTAACTTAGCAGGCGGAATTGTTTGTGAGCACAGCGGAGTTGTTGCTATCGACAAACAAATTCTTTTGCAGGAAGTAGCGAGGGTATACGATGGACATTAGAGCATTTCGAGAGCGGGTAAATCTCTTAATTTATAATTCAAAAACCTTGGTGTTAGGGATTGTTAGTACCCTACACATGCTTGTGTCGATCCTCAGTATTGGCGCTTTGATTTATTATTATGGTTTCCCGTTAACCTTGGAAGAAAAGCACGAGGCCTTTGGCTGGTTGCAATACAGCTTTACTTTTTATATCCTTCGTTTCATTATTAAAATCATCTTCGAGTTCGATGTTCCCAAGTTTCTCAAAGAAAATCGTTTTGAGGGGATAGTATTGGGCTTATTGGCGCTCGAGGGAATCTTTTACAACATCACTGGGAGCTTCATCATAGAGCCGATTTTCACCTCTATAGGTTTCACGAGTTTTGGTGATTTCTCAATGATTTTCGTTCAGATTTTCATCTTTATTTTGGTATTGACAAACATAATCAAGCAGAAGAAATTCAAGCCTTGGACCAAAATTCATCCCGGTTGGTTGTTTACCATATCCATTGGTTCCCTTACTGTTATAGGTGCAGGTTTATTGCTTTTGCCAGAGATGTCGAAAGGAGGGGTTTCGGTGATCGATGCATTTTTCACCTCCATGTCGGCTGTTTCAGTAACCGGGTTAACCACCTTCGATATTTCTGAACTTTTGACGATGAAAGGTCAAATTGTTTTGATGTTTTTGATGAAACTAGGTGGACTAAACACCATTGCTTTCGGAGCTTTGATGTTGGTGGTTGCCAAGTTTGGTGTAGGAATAAAATACCACGAGGTGATTGAAGATTTCATGAATGAAGATACCATTATGAATGCCAATTCCATGTTGGCGAAGATCATCATTTGGGCCACAAGCATTGAGATTATCGGAAGCATCCTCCTCTATTTAGGGATGGGTAATAAAGGCGTTTTCGCCGACGAAGGCATGCGCTTTTTTCACGCGGTTTTTCATGGAATATCTGGGTTCAACAATGCAGGACTTTCTTCCTTGTCTGGAGGAATGATGCATCCAGATGTGCTGCACAATACCTTCGTGCATACAGTGGTATTAATTTTATTTTTCCTCGGAGGTTTTGGGATGATTTATGTTTTTGACCTCTTTGAAATTTCTCGTTTGCGAGAAAGAATGCGTCACCCCTGGAAGAAAATAGATTTTGGAACCCAAGTGTCCCTTTACTTTACCATTGGTTTGTTGCTCTTAGGTGCCATTGTATTCTTCATTTTTGAGTACAACAACACGCTAACGCACAAGAGTTTTGGCGCAGATGTCATTTCGGCGTTTTATATGTCTATGACCACGCGAAATGCTGGGTTTAACGTTGTGGATGTGGCCAATTTGTCCATGCCCGTGATTATCATTTTCCTCTTCCTTATGTTCGTTGGAGCTTCCTCAGGTTCGGCTGGTGGAGGTATTCGAACTTCTACCTTTGCGGTGATTTGGGCTTCGGTATTATCAACTATCCGTGGAAAGAAAAATACAGAATTGTTCAAGAGAACCATTGATCCGGAGGTAGTAACCAAGGCTTACGCCATCATGATGTTCTTTGTGGTCGGCAATATTGTTGGTCCTTTTGCCTTGTCTATTACCGAAGCAGAAGCCATAGAGTTGGGTAAGTTCGACTTGTTGGATTTGCTTTTTGAACACGTGTCGGCTGCCAGTACAGTGGGCTTGTCTACAGGGATCACCTCTCAATTGTCGGGAGCTGGAAAAACAATTTTGATCATCGCTATGTTTATAGGCCGTGTAGGAACGCTTACCTTGGCCTATTTGATCAGTAAAAGAGTTATTAGTAGAAATTATAAATATCCAACCGGTCACACCATGATCGGATAAATTTATGGAAAGAAAAGAAGTGAAACCGTACGGTTCTGAAGAGCAAACGAAGAAGCAAGAAGTTGAAAAAATGTTCGACAATATTTCGTCGAAGTATGATTTCTTAAACCATTTTTTGTCCTTGGGTATTGATAAAATTTGGCGCAAAAAGGCAGTTAGAGAATTGAAACCCATTCAACCGAAACGCATTTTGGATATCGCAACGGGTACGGGTGATTTTGCCATTGCCTCTACCAAATTAAACCCAAGTGAAATCGTAGGGTTGGACCTTTCTGCTGGTATGTTGGAAGTGGGACGTGTAAAAATGAAGGAGAAAGGCCTAGATCAACTAATTTCCATGGTTCAAGGCGATAGCGAAAATTTGCCCTTCGATACCGATTATTTTGATGGATTGACCGTTGGTTTTGGTGTAAGAAATTTCGAAAATCTGGAGAAGGGTCTTGGTGAAATGCTTCGCGTAGTTCGACCAGGGGGACGTTTGGTTATTCTCGAATTCTCGAAGCCAAAGAAATTCCCAATCAAACAAGCCTTCGGATTTTATTCGCGCTACATCATTCCTTTCTTAGGCAAAACCATTTCGAAAGACGACAAAGCCTACGCTTATTTACCCGAATCGGTGGCTGCTTTTCCGGAAGGACAAGATTTTTTGAATATTCTTCAAAAGGTGGGCTACAAAAATGTATCAGCCAAATTAGTTTCTGGAGGTATCGCTACCATTTATACTGGAGATAAATAAGCAATAAAATTGATGTCCCACCGTTTGACACATATGCTGCGTTGGCTCATAGTTATCCCATTTATCAT
>JAOASF010000020.1 GCA_025210175.1 Crocinitomicaceae bacterium
GTTGAGCAAATCATTGAAACCACTTCCGCTTCCAAAAACGGATGCAGAAGGAAAGGTACACGAAGCATTCGTTGACCCAGAATTGCGTTACCGTCAGCGTTACGTGGATTTGGTGGTAAACCAAAACGTGAAAGAGACTTTCATCAAGAGAAGCAAGACGATTTCTACCATGCGTGAATTCTTCAATGAAAAGGGATACATGGAAGTAGAAACGCCGATTTTGCAACCGATTCCAGGTGGAGCTTCTGCTCGTCCGTTCATTACACACCACAACGCATTGGATGTTCCATTGTACTTGCGTATTGCGAATGAATTGTACTTGAAGCGTTTGATCGTTGGTGGATTTGAAGGTGTTTATGAGTTCGCGAAAGACTTCCGCAACGAAGGAATGGATCGTACACACAACCCGGAGTTTACCGTAATGGAAATCTACGTTGCTTACAAAGATTACAACTGGATGATGGAGTTCACCGAGCAAATGATCGAGCGTGTTGCGATGAACGTTTGTGGAACAACTGACATCGAGGTAGGTGCGAATAAAATCTCCTTGAAGGCTCCATTCAAAAGAGTGACGATGCGTGATGCCATTTTGGAATTCACAGGTCACGATATCAATGGGAAAAACGAAGAAGAACTGCGTGCCATTTGCGCAGCTTTGGATATCCCAACCGACCCAAGCATGGGGAAAGGGAAATTGATCGACGAAATTTTTGGCGAGAAATGTGAAGGAAATTACATCCAACCTACTTTCATCACCGATTACCCAATTGAAATGTCTCCATTGTGTAAGCGTCACCGCGACAATCCAGAATTGACCGAGCGTTTCGAGTTGATGATTAACGGAAAAGAGGTGGCGAATGCATACTCTGAGTTGAACGATCCGATCGATCAAAGAGAGCGTTTTGAAGAGCAAATGAAATTGTCTGAAAAGGGAGATGACGAAGCGATGTTTATCGACCAAGATTTCTTGCGTTCATTGGAATACGGAATGCCGCCAACGTCGGGAATGGGAATCGGCATCGATCGTTTGGTGATGTTGTTGACCAACAATTCATCCATTCAAGAAGTTTTGTTCTTCCCACAAATGCGTCCGGAGAAATTTGAGGTGAAGGGACCAGAATTAAATGAAAACGAAGAGAATGTCTTAAAAACTTTGCAAGCAACTGGTAAGATTGAATTGAACGATTTGAAAGCGAAATTCACTTACAGCAACAAAGTGTGGGACAACACATTAAAAGGTTTACGCAAACACAACTTGATCAACATCGAAAAAGATGAGGCAGGATTGTGGGCACAAGCAATAGAAGCATAAGATGCGCGAAGAGTTATTAGGACCAAAGGTTGAAAACGTTGCTGTTGCCATCGTTCCTGAAAAGGACGAAGAGGGAAACGAGCAACATTATGTATACTTGATTAGTTACCGCGAGGATATCATGGAAGGTATCATCATCACGAGTGTTGGTTATGGAAACAATGCCAATACAGGTGAAAAGGTAAAAACCTCCATGTTGCGTCACTGCATCGAAGTTTTGTTGCCAAACGAAGCAGCGAAGATTGAACCAATTATGGAAGATCTTTTCGGTTTGAGCAACGAATACTGGGTGAGCTTTTGGGCGGATGATGTGATGTACGACAAGAAGTTTGTCTTTCTTCCAGAAACGATCAAGGAAGAGAATTACAAAGTGATTCCAAAATTGAACAAAAAGGGAATTCTGATCATGTAACTAAGCCAATTTAATGGCTTGTACCAGTCCCTCCAAGTCGGCGTTCGACTGAATGCGATTGATGTTTAGATCCTCCCCATCTTCCATCGATTCCATCAACATTCCTCCGGCATACAAAAGAATTTTTTCGTTCGCCTTCGCAATCTCTGCGAGGGCGTTTTTATACGTTTCAACATTCACACCAGCCACGCAGCTCGTCACAACAGCCTTGGCATCAAAGCGCTGCACACAGTCCAGTATGGCATCCACCGGCGTAGATTGTCCCAAAAAGAAACTATATATCCCGTTTTTTCGCAGGTAGTAGTGGTAATACATCAATCCCAACTCGTGCCATTCGTTTTCAGGAAGAAACAAAATGGCCACATGCTTTTTCTCTGGTGCAGGCAAACGCTCTATTTCGGTCATTAAGCGCTGGCGAATCAGGTTGGAAATAAAGTGTTCTTGCCCTGGGTGGATGGTTCCAGCCAACCAAAGAACACCAATCCTGTCCAAGAATGTGGTCAAATACTCAGAATACATCCGATCAAATCCCTTTTCTTTTTGAATCAAATCGAGGGTGGAACGGAAGAGATTTTCATCGAGATTCATCAAGGCCAAAAGCATGTTTTCAAAAAGCGTATCAAAGTTTTCCATTTGATTCAGCTCCTCAACCCTTTTGGCAATTTCCTGGGTAGACATTTCAGAAATACGAGAAATTTTGACCCCACTTTTGTTCAGCAAAGCAATGTTCAAAATGGAAATTAAATCGTCGGCATTGTACGTCCGAATCTTCGTTTCCGTGCGGTTGGGAGCCAAAATTTGGTATCGTTTTTCCCAAATTCGAATCGTGTGTGCTTTTATGCCAGTAAGTGTCTCTATGTCTTTAATCTTGTACTCTGCCATTCCAAAAGATGTAATGCGATGCTTATTAAATCTTATATTTGTTTAGCCCTTTGATTGAAGGATTGGTATGAATTAAAACAACTGAATATGAAGAAATGTTCTTGGCTCGTTATTCTCCTTCTCTCCACCTTTTTTTTAAACGCTTGTAAAAGTGATGAAACCGAGACGGAAGAAGATTTAGATTTAGCTGAAAATTACGATACTTTTCAGCCCTTCAATCTCGCTCCTTTCGATATTCCTGCAAATTTAATGTTGCCTGGGCCAACTGCAAATATTGGTGCCAGTTTAAAACCAGAGGTAAAATACAAGGAAGGTGGATTTAAATGGGATGTATCTGTAGGGCCCAATTTCAGTTTGCACATCGAAGATTGGGGAGCCAATCAAAACTTGGTAGCCGATCACAAAGAGAAACTCAAGGAGCTCGAAATGTATGAAATCGTTTTTTTGGTTGACAAACCAGACTTGGTCATCTATCAAAGTAAATTAAAAGTTTCTGGTGCCCCCAATGCCCCTGAAAATGTAGGTTTCCCGCATGAAGCATATCACGTATATGGAGAAAAAACCATCAACGACATTACGTACGAGTTCCGTTCTCCCGACGGAGGTTACGAAAAACGCTATATTGAATTGATGGCCAAAACGATCCAATCTATCAAGGAAAATCAGCAATAAATCTAGAATTGTTCTCTGTAAGCGAAGTAGTTTAGGTACCTTTGAGCCCAAGTTATTTTTCTATGGAAATCAATCGCGAAAACGTCCTTCAAATTCTGGGAACGATCTTGGATCCCGAGCTTAAGAAGGATATTGTTAGCCTCAATTTTGTTGACAATCTTTCAATTGAAAACAATCGCATCACTGTTCAAGTGCGAACTTCCAACCCAGCTCTTCATGCCCGCAAGCGAATGCAAGAAGCTGTTTCATTTAATTTGAAACGAAATTTTGGAGAAAACGTCGAATTGAACATTGAGGTTGTAGCTGCTCCTTCGGAGGCAACCAAAGCACATAGAAAATTACTTCCCGAAGTTAAAAACATCGTGGCCATTGCTTCTGGTAAAGGTGGCGTTGGAAAGTCAACTGTAACCTCCAACATCGCAGGTGGTTTGGCCAAGATGGGATACAAAGTCGGAATTGTAGATGCCGATATTTATGGACCTTCGATTCCAACGATGTTCGACGTCGTACGCGAACGCCCAACCATGATTGATGTAGAAGGCACGCCAAAAATTTGCCCTGTTGTTAGCTACGGTATTTCCATTTTATCCATTGGGTTTTTCACAGATCAAGACAATGCAGTGGTATGGCGTGGGCCGATGGCATCCAAGGCCTTGACGCAAATGTTCACCGACGCACATTGGGGCGCGCTTGATTACCTACTGATTGATTTACCTCCGGGTACGGGCGACATTCACCTTTCATTGGTTCAAACTGTTCCGTTAGATGGAGCGGTTATTGTTTCAACTCCGCAAGAAGTGGCTTTGGCCGATGCTCGAAGAGGGGTGAACATGTTCCAAATGGAAGGAATGAAAGTTCCAGTAGTAGGTATCGTGGAAAACATGGCTTGGTTTACGCCAGAAGAATTGCCAGACAACAAATACTATCTATTCGGTAGAGACGGAGCGAAAAATTTAGCTGCCGGAATGAACGTTCCCTTCTTGGGCCACATTCCTTTGGTTCAAAGTGTGCGTGAAGCAGGAGACGCAGGTCGCCCAGCTGTATTCCAGGAAAACAGTATTACAGGACAGGCCTTTGAAGAATTATGTCGTACATTTGTTGACAACTTGCAGCACCTGAAGCAAAAAACAGGAACTCCATCTCTATGATTGCAGACAAAAATAGCTTAGCAGAAAAAGTAAACGAGGCCTTAGAGTCTTTGCGCCCGTTTTTAGAAGCCGATGGTGGTGATATGCGTTTGGTAGAAATTACCGACGAGGGTGTTGCCAAGGTACAATTGCTCGGCGCATGTTCGGATTGCTCCATGAGCATGATGACTTTGAAAGCAGGTGTTGAACAAGCTGTCAAAAAAATTGCTCCCGAAATTATTGCTGTAGAAGCCGTGGAGCTTACGAAAGCTTAGCCAACTCTTTCTCAAGCACTTTCCAAACTTTTTGGGCCGTAAGGTCCCAGCTGAAATCTTGGCTTCTTTTGAGCCCAAGTTCAATCAATGCTTGTCTACGATCGGCATCGTTTTCCAGCAATTCCATCGCCAACTTTATTTCATCCACTGAAAAAGGATCCACGTATTCTGCTGCATTGCCGGCTACTTCTGGCAAAGAGGTTAATTTACCCGCAATGATGGGCACCCCACTCCGCATGGCTTCGACCAATGGTATTCCGAAACCTTCAAAGTAAGGAACATAGGTGAAAATATGAGCAGCACCGACGATACGAACCAGATCGTCTTGGTTCACATGACCTGTAAAATGGACGTGTTCCATCACATTCTCCGTCAGAGCTACCCCCTCATTTTTTGACTTCCACATTTGCGCACCCACAATTACCAAATCAAGGTCCGTTCTTCCCGTTTCAAACAGATTTGTATAGGCTTGAAGTAATCTTTTTAGGTTTTTTCGTGGATGAATGGAGCCAACGAACAAGAAATAAGGTCGACCATTGGAAAAGGCCACTCTCGTTTGTTGCTTTACTTCTTCGGTTTGTACACAGAACTTTTCGGAAACACCATTCCAAGCCACCGATATTTTTCCTTGGTCGATTCCGTAGGTTCTCGCAACGTCCAATTTGGTATACTGTGAAACAGTTATGAGATGTTGGGCCTTTCGTGCAAAACGCGGGAAAAACTTACGCAAATACTGACTGGCCGTCTTCGGTAAATCGAGTGGAAAATGTTCAAAATTGATGTCGTGTATTACTCCCACTTGCGGAGTTTTCGCAGCCAAACTCAAATAGCCATCAGGCGAAAAAAACAAGTCGATTTTATGCTTTTTCAAGGCCCGCTTTACCCCTACTTCAAACCACAGAACAAACAAGATCGGATGTCGAGCAGGTGGGTTGATAACAATGGGGGTGACGTTCTTGGCAAACAAAAATCGAGCATCATAAGGTCGATCAAAGAAGAAATAAAATTCATGCTCTGGATGATCCTTCACAATTCTTTGAACCACTTCATAAGTAAACCAACCAAACCCTTCCATTTTATCTTTGATCAGAAATCGGGTATTGATGGCTATTCTCATGGTTTAAAATTGAAGGATGTAATTGGTCTTCTTTTCTTCACCAATGGTGGTATCAGCGCCGTGTCCACACAAAACTAAGGTGTCGCTCGGCAAATGAAACAGCTTGTTTTTGATCGTGTTTTTGAGCACATCCATATCACCTCCTGGCAAATCTGTACGCCCAAATGACCCCTTGAACAAAACATCGCCATTCACCAAAACTTTTTCTTTTCGGTTGTAAAACACAACGTGCCCTGGCGAATGTCCCGGAGCGTGAATCACCTCGAAGCGCATATCTCCAAAAGTCAGCACATCTCCATCCTCCAAAAGTTCAGTGGGTTCGTACGCCGGCTTGTACCCAGAAAATCCATAGACCTTGGAATACTCTTGAACTCGTTTCAACCCTTCCACGTCATCCTTGTGCAACAAAAAAGGGCATTGATACATTTTCATGACTTCGTGAACACCCAAAACATGATCGATATGCGCATGTGTATTCATGATTCCTGCTACTTTCAACTCATTTTGCTTGATGAATTTAAAGAGCATTTCTTCTTCGTATCGGTCGTAACAGCCAGGGTCTACAATTACGGCTACTTTGTTTTTATCGTAAAGTACATATGTATTTTCCTGGAAGGCATTGAACACAAATCTTGCGATTTTCATCATGAGGTTTCATCATTTAGTGCTGAGCAAAAATAGAATAATCTTGAAACAGGGTCGGTTTTCAGCCAACGGATGTCAAAAATTTAATCTAACCCATTGGCACCATTTTTGAAAACCCTCTTTGTATATTTGACGCAAAATTATGATGATGAAATCTCTGGTATTTTTTACACTAATCGTTATCGGTCTTTCCAGCTGTGGAGTGAAAGTACCCTTAACGCAAGCCATTAAGGAAGAATACAACCTTACTGAGCAAAACATGAAAAAGGTGCAATTCTTTGTTTCCTCCGAAATCATTCTTCAACGTTCAAGTAAAAAAGGTTCTTCTGGAACTACAAGCGACGGAACCTTGGTGAGTCAAAGCGCGAACGAACAAAATCGCATCATTATTCTTCCCCGCACTAAATGTGTATTCGAAAGTTATGGCGATGGAAAAGAAGTTTTGATTCGCTTTGAAGTTGGTGCTGGAAAATACATCACCTTCGCTACCCGTCCGAATATGGACAACGGTAAATTGTATTTACAAGCCAAATGGGAGCAAGGCAAAGGAGGAAAAATTGAGTACGGAAACGAAGAGTACTATGCTACTCCTGAATCGGGTAATGCCTTCTTAATGGTAAAAATTAAGAAATCGCAAAAAACGAAACGAAGCGACCGAGTAGTAAAAGGAATGAAAGTATAAAACGAAGAGCCCAGTCAATTGATTGGGCTTTTTTATAGCGTTAATTTAGTGTGAACTCATTGTTATCCAAATGTTAGAAACCCTCAATCGCGAACTTAGTTGGCTCTCATTTAATGAGCGCGTGCTGCAAGAAGCCAAAGACACAAAGGTGCCCTTGGTGGAACGCATCCGCTTTCTTGGAATTTATTCCAACAACATGGATGAGTTCTTTCGGGTGAGAGTTGCCAACTTGCGACGCATGGTTTTGGTCGACAACAACGAAATTGAAGGATACCGAGGAACATCTGCCGAATTGTTCGAAGAGATAAGGCAGGTGGTATTGGATCAACAAAGAGACTTCGAGCGAACTTATCGCAAAATTCTATTGGATTTTGCCAAGCACGGCATCTTTCACATCACCGAAAAAGATGTAACGCCCGAGCAAGAGGCCGAGTTGCTTCAGTATTACCAAGACAAATTAAGACACGCCATTGTACCTTTAATTCTCGACAAAAAACATCCTTTTCCAAGGTTGCGAGATTCAGGCATTTATCTGGGGGTAAAAATGAAATATCCCAACGACTACAAAACGCGCTACGCCATCGTTCAAATTCCAACCAAAATTTCGCGCTTTTATCTTTTTGATCAAGGCGACAAAAAACAGGTCATTTTGCTCGATGATATCCTTCGATTGAATCTCGGCAATATTTTCAGCATCTTTAAGCACATCGATATCGAGGCCTATACCTTTAAATTTACCCGCGATGCCGAGCTAGACATCGACGACGATTTATCCGTATCCTTCGTAGAGAAAATAGCCAAGAGTGTAAAAAACAGGAAAAAAGGTGCGCCGGTAAGGTTTGTATATGACAAAGACATGCCAACCGATTTGCTTTTGTTCTTGCTCGAAGGGCTCAACATCAAACTCGGCATCAACACCATACCTGGAGGCAAGTACCACAACTTCAAGGATTTTCGAAAATTTCCGGATTTCAAGCAAAGTTCATTTACCTTTCCTCCACTACCTCCTTTACCTCACCCAGAGCTAGAGGGACAGCAGTCGATTTTCAAGAGAATTTTGGACAAAGACATCCTTTTGCACTTTCCTTATCAAAGATTTTCGCACATCGTAGATCTACTGAGAGAGGCCGCAATTGACCCCAAGGTATCTTCCATCAAAATAAATGTGTACCGCGTGTCGTCGGACTCTCAAATCATGAATGCCTTAATGAACGCCGTATTGAACGGCAAGGAGGTGATTGTAGTATTTGAACTTCAGGCACGATTTGATGAAGAAAACAATTTGTACTGGTCCAATCGTTTAAGAGAAAATGGAGCAACCGTTCTATTTGGCTTCCCAGAAATGAAAATTCACTCCAAGCTTTTGCAAATTACCAGAGTAAGGGACAAAAAGAACCAAGTCGTTTCCTATATCGGCACGGGTAATTTTCATGAAGGCACAGCCAAGGTGTATGGAGATGTCGCCCTACTTACCGCTGACCCTACCATTTGTCGAGAAGTTTCCAAGGTATTTACCATCGTAGAGCAGGCTAGTCCGCCCTCGCCTAGCAAGAATCCATTCCGCAAGCTAGTCGTTTCTCCTTTCAATACAAGGAAAATGATTCTGAAGCTCATTCAAAATGAAATCAATTTTGCCCAGGCTGGAAAACCGGCTTTGATACAAATCAAAATCAATAACCTCGTTGACTTGAAGTTGATTAAAAAACTTTATCAAGCCAGCAAGGCAGGGGTGAAAATTCAATTGATTGTTAGAGGAATTTGTTGTCTGATTCCAGGTATTCCGAAGAAAAGCGACAACATTGAAGTAATCAGTATAGTAGATCGCTTTTTGGAACACGCCCGCTTTTTCCGCTTCGAAAATGGAGGTGACCCGAAATACTTTCTTTCTAGCGCCGACTGGATGCCTCGAAATCTGGACCGAAGAATAGAAGTCACCACTCCCGTTGAAGACAAGGAAATACAAGAGGAGCTCGATACCATTTTCCAATACCAATGGAAAGGAAACGTAAAGGTGCGCTTGATAGAAGGTGAAATGCTCAACAAGTATCGCGCAAGAGAAGGAAAAGCTGAATTCCGCGCTCAACTAGAACTGTATCGTTTTTACGAAAGAAAAGCCCAGGCTAAGCTATTGTAATCGGATTGTTTGAACCTTGTTTGCTTTTACAGAAAATTGAGCTTCCGAAAAGGAAGGAGCTGAAAAAGTGGCCCTTGCATTGTTGGAAAAGCCGTAAACCTCGGTAGGAACCCCCAACATATTTTTGTCCAAACGCCCATTGCCATTGGCGTCGTGGTAAATTGCAATGGCATAATTTCCTTCGGTTGGTAAATCTACTTCTATTGTCATGGTCTTTCCTTCCACCTTTCGGACAATTCCTTTCCATTGTTCGTTCACCTTCGGAAAGGTCGAAGAGGAATTATAAACCCCCATTCGAATCGTCCCTTTAACGGAAGGAATACCCTCCACTTTTACCTGAAAAGGCAGTTTGCTTTCTGACTTTATTCCTAGAAAGCTGATTAGAAGAAAAGAAATTAACTGAATCATGTTTCATTAACGCGAAAGCGTATCAATTGGTTCTACCGTTACTTCAATTTCACGGGTAGTTTGTTCATTTTTAGCCACAGCTTGTTGTGTTCTCTTTTTGTACCACAGCGCCAACAAAATCAGAATGACCGTATAGAGGACCACCCGCAGCGCATACCTTTTTCCAATTTGCGGCAGACGATTTTTCCCCAAATCAAACTTTACATCTTCTCGATTCATCAACACAAAGGTGGCGCTTTCACTCAAACTGAGCAACTGCATACCCCTTCGTTTCAGGAAGAAAAATTACCTTTGAAACATGGATGAAAAAAAGAAAATCATCGTAACAGGTGGAGCTGGCTACATTGGCTCCCATACTGTGGTTGCTTTGATTGAAAACGGATACGAACCAATCGTGATCGATGACTTTCGCAACTCTCAAAAAGCCGTAGTGGCCAACCTAGAGAAAATTACCGGTCAAAAACTTTCCGTACATGCCATTGATTGCTGTAATGAGGAAGCCGTTCGTAACCTCTTCGCTTCTGAAAAGCCAATGGGCATCATTCATTTTGCTGCATACAAAGCCGTAGGTGAAAGCGTAGAAAATCCATTGATGTACTATCAAAACAACTTGCAAAGTTTAGTTGTACTCTTGAAAATGGTGAAAGAATTCAAGGTTGAAACCTTCGTATTCTCCTCTTCATGTACCGTTTATGGTGAACCAAAAGGGGCCATTTCTGTAGACGAAGGGTTCCCAATTGCGAAAGCTTTTTCCCCATACGGTCAAACAAAAATTATCTGTGAGCAAATCATAGAAGATTTTCACAAAAGTCACCCAGAAGGAAAGATGATTTGCCTGCGGTACTTCAATCCAGTAGGAGCCCACGAAAGTGCGCTTATCGGTGAATACCCCATTGGCAAACCGAATAATTTGCTTCCCTTTATTACTCAAACAGCAATTGGAAAGCGAGAAATCCTGACCATTTTCGGTAAGGATTACGACACGCCCGATGGAACCTGTATCCGCGATTACATCCACGTGTGTGACTTAGCCGAAGCCCATGTCCGATCAATCGCTTTTCTCGAGAAACAAAACAGAGGATTGTTGGATGCCGTCAATGTAGGAACAGGCAAGGGTACCAGCGTTAAAGAAATGGTGGATACTTTTGAGGAAGCAACGGGTGTGGAGTTAAAACATCAATTTGGCCCGCGCCGTCAGGGCGATGTTCCAGCCATTTATGCCAATAATGAAAAAATGCAGCGCGTACTAGGATTTACGCCTCAAAAAACAATTCGCGATTCCATTACTTCTGCTTGGAATTGGGAAAAATACATACATGAGAATGAATCTTCGAAATAAAGTCATTGTCGCCATTTTCGTATGCGCTGCCTTGGCAAGCTATGCACAATACGACAGTGAAGGCCCTAATAAATCGCGCTTCAAAGCGGGAGCAGGCTGGTTTTTTAAGGGCTGGAGACCACATCCAGACAACCCTTTGAAAAAATACGATCGTTTGATTTTTGATATTAACTATTGTGACTGGTCGGGACCAACCATACAGCCATTCCAGGTTAGTCCCTTGTCCATTGGTTTTAATGTCAATTTCATGGCCGACAAACCATTCAAGAAAAAAGGAACCTTTGCCATCGGATACGGTCTTCGCTACTCCAAGTCCAATTATGCCATCAACGATTACCTAGCGGGATCAAACCCACTGATATTTAATCAACCAGCAAAGGCAACGAGGTATACATTGAGCTATCACCAGTTTTCCATCCCCTTGGAATTCCGCTTTCGCAAAAATGCTTGGAAGCACTTTAAGTTTTACCTGGGTGGAAGTGTAGGTTATATCGTTGGTTCATCCACAAAGTTGACCTTGGGAGCCTCCGAAAACGAAACGCAGATAAAAACAAGAAAACTAAGTGCCATAGACCCTTTACAATATGGAGCCCATGTCCGTATAGGAATAAGAAATTGGGCCTTATACGGTGCCTATGGTTTCTCAAATCTTTTCACTTCCGAAAGCGGTTTGCAAGCAAACACCCTACGCATCGGATTGAGTATTTCATTGTTCTAATGCACTGGATTGACACACATAGCCATATTTATTTGGATGACTTTAAGGAAGATCGACAAGAAGTTATCGATCGCGCCTTGAGAAATGAGGTTCGTGAAATTCTTCTTCCAAACATCGACTCCACTTCTTATCCACAGATGACCGACCTGATGACCACCTTCCCCACTATTGTTAAAGGAATGATCGGTTTGCACCCCGGAAGTGTAAAAGAAAACTGGAGAGAAGAATTAGCCTTCATGGAGAGCAAATTGAACGCTCAATCGTGGGTGGCTATTGGAGAAATCGGTATGGACCTCTATTGGGATAAAACCTTTATAGAAGAGCAAAAACAAGCATTTCGCATGCAGATTGATTGGGCCAAAGAAAAACAACTCCCTATCGTCATTCACGCCCGCGAAGCCTTTCAGGAAATTTTTGACATATTGGACGAGGTGTGCGACGAGCGACTTTCGGGGGTATTTCACTGTTTTACAGGAGGAATTCAAGAAGTAGAGAAAATCAAGACGTATCCCAACTTTTATTACGGCATTGGCGGGGTAGCCACCTACAAAAAGGCTGCCTTGGATGATGTCATTCGAGAGATTCCGAAAGACCGCTTGCTTCTCGAAACCGACGCTCCCTATTTATCACCAGTTCCATATAGAGGGAAACGAAACGAAAGCAGTTACTTGGTCCATACGGCCGAAAAAGTCGCCGACGTTTTGCAGGTGCAACTGAGTGAATTGGCCAAATTGACCACTTCTAACGCCCGCGAATTGTTTAAAAAACTGGACTTGACTCAACCATAACTACCGAACAATCAAGAACCGAATTCAAATAAAATAAGATTGAATTAAACGCATTAATATTGATGACGGCAAAACCCAAAATACTGTTGATTTATACCGGAGGAACAATCGGGATGATCAACGACCCAAAAACTGGTGAACTAAAAAGTTTTGACTTTGCTTACATTACCTCCCATGTTCCAGAACTGGAAAGGCTACATGTAGACATTTCAAGCCTGAGCTTTGAACAACCAGTCGACTCTTCAGAAATGAGTCCGGTGTTTTGGACAAAAATTGCCGAGTCGATCTTTGACAATTATGCAACTTACGATGGCTTTGTCGTACTTCACGGCTCCGACACGATGGCTTATTCCGCTTCGGCCTTGAGCTTTATGTTGGAGAACCTCGACAAACCAGTCATTTTTACCGGTTCACAATTACCAATAGGAACCATTCGTACCGACGGAAAAGAAAA
>JAOASF010000178.1 GCA_025210175.1 Crocinitomicaceae bacterium
CCCCAGTGCACGTAATCTGGTGATGGGAAGTTTCTGTGAATTGAACTACAACCATTTTTTGGTAGGGAGATTGAGGTGTCGTTTGATATGGAATCTTCAATTTTATCTGATCATGAACGTTACAAGAAGAAAGCAATTGATTATTTCTAAATCTTATTCAGTAAAGCAAATTTTCTTTATTTCTTCCTCCAAGTTTTCACCAAGACTTCCGCTTTTTTGGAAGTAGTGACAGGCCATTTCAATTTCTTCAAATTTTAAAAAACAGACTCCTAAATTGTAGAAAAGCCATGGGTGCTCATCACCCAAATCTTCAGCTTCCTTTAAAATTTTTAGGGCATCCTCATATCGCCCTATTTTTAGTAATGCACTTCCATAATTGTATCTATCGATATATTCATTTTTTTCGGTTGCGTCCTCCTGATTGACGGTCACATGTAGTTCCTCTCGCTCAATTAATAGGGAATTGTCAATACCAAGTTCTTTCCGAATGAGTTGAATGTATTTCTGTATTGCAGTTTCGTTTTTCCCTAGTTCAACTTCTTTCAAAAATAACTTCAGAGCAGAACGCATGTTTTGATTTACGTCGAGATATAAGGAATCCACTTGTTCACGACTTAGATTTCTTTCGAGTAATTGTTCTTCAAGCCTTCTTTTGTAGATCTCAACCAGGTCAAAATATGAATTTATCAGGCAAGTCGTGTTCTTATTTTTTTGTAAATAAAAATAGCTTTCCTCCAAGTTTATTAAGGTCTTAATTAGATATTTTGTGGAGTCCTTAGAGTTACAGAAATCAAGAAAAATGGATGCCTCGAGATTATAGTGGTCGCTCAGAGTGGTCATATTGTGATAATCAAGTAGGGTAGAATTGTTTACATTGTAATTGAATTCTCCATTGATTTGATTTAGAAAAATTCGTTGTCCATCCCAAAATGTAATCTTGTTTTCGAATAACTCATGATCAGATTTTAAACTGTCGAAATTCAATAAAACACCGTTTTGATGAAAGAATTTTTCATTTTCTAGGTCTTTACTACTTGGGCTAATTAATGAATTGTTTACCCAAAAAATTGAGTTGAATGGTTGATAAATGATTTTTTCATAATCTGAAAAGTTCACTGTGTTATAACCGCCAAGAGGAAGCTCAAACAAGGATAGACTGTCATAAAATATCAGGTTGCAAAACGTGCTGATATTTCTTTTGACCAAAGGATTTTGATAAATGAAGTCATATTTCATTTCCAGGTTATATAGTCCTCCAAATGGTCCTGAAAAATTGTATGTCAAATACACATTCAAGGAGTCAATTTTATCTTGTGGATTTATTGAAACAAAAGGCTGCTTGTTCAATTTTTGTTTGGTTAGTTCCAAACGATGAATTTCTTGCTTGATTTTGTCGATATATAAAAAAGCCTCAAAAAACTCGTCTTGTCCATTGGTGTCTCTAGGAATAAGGTGAAAAATGTGTAGTCCATTTTCAACAGCCACCAATTCAACCTTATAATTTTTTTTCAAATGTCTCTTGTTCAGTTGTAAAGGAGAAAGGGGCATAACCTGTGTCTTCTTCGTATGAAATAAGGGGTACTGCAGTAAGATTTTCGTTGAATTCAAACTAACGAACCGATGATCGGTCATTGTATTCAATCCAATTCGACCATTTTTTAGGAGCAATTCACCTATTCCTTCCGACGTCACGTGAGCATTGTAGTAAGATTGTATAATTTCTAGAGGAACATCATTGGAGTAACTTTCTACTGATAAATAAGCTTTTGATTCGAAGTCTTTGGAATTAAGTAGTTTCTTTCTTGATGAAATGATCAAATGATAAACTTCATCCTTTATTCCGTAAGCTATCATTTCGGGAATGTTATGAATGATTTGATTAACGAAAAGCGTGTCCTGGTTTTGGAAAAATGACACAGGCACAATTAATTTGGAATAGAGTGGGTGAGTAAGGATCAATGAATCTGAAAGGTTTGCCGATATCTTAAAAAATCCATCTTTATTCGTGATGACTCCATTATTCGAATTTGATTTACGGACTTTTGCAAAATATAACGCCTCATTTTTTTGACGGTCGTAAACGGTCCCCTGGATTATACTTTGTGCTTGTAGTGAACTAGCGATAATGATTAACAGGATGACGACTATTGTAAGATCCTTTTTATGATTGTTCATGACTGAACAAATTAGTAATATTTTACACGGATCGATCCCCTAACTTTTTAACTGTTGGAATTGTTTATTTTGATGCGTTCCCTTGGTTGCTCGCCAACTTGACAAGACCTTCAAGTAAATTTGAGTAGAAAGGTGCAAATGTTAAAAACTGAATGTTTTTATCCCAACATTTCAATACATCATCACAAACTCGGGCACAAAAAAAAACACCTTGCCAATTGGAAAGGTGTTTTAAGGTTGTGGAGTCGGAGGGTTTAGAGAACCCATACACTAACGTGCAATGGATATCAACACCTTTCGCTCGTACCTCGCTCACAAGGTGTTTTTTTACCCCTCACTTGAAATCTAGGATTTCAGATTCGGGTATAAAAAAACACCTTACCCTTGTGGGAAGGTGTTGCTATCAGAGTGGAGTCGGAGGGTTTCGAACCCTCGTCCAAACGACGAGTCTTTGAGGCTTCTACATGCTTAGTTTGTGATTCATTTTTCGAGTTTCGAACCGGACGCAAACACCCAAATCGGAACCTTAGCCTTTAAAATCTCACTAGAACATCAAGACACTATTCTAGCCAACCTGAAAAAATGAACCTTCACAATCTCCTATTATCAGGTGGAATGAGGAGAGAAGGTACTTGTCTCGGCTACTGTTCTTCGCCTGAGATTAAGCTTAATAAACCTGGTTTATTAGGCAGCAAGTGCGTATGACGTGTTGTCAATTATAATTTGAAGCAAGATATTTAAGAGCTTCACTCCAACGCTCTGCATGCTTACACTCAACTACCGCTATCGCTGTCAAATCCAATACGACCCCGAAGTTTGATGTGGGCAACAAATTTACGAATAATGTAGCATTCAAGGTTGAACAAAATCTTTATTCAACAAAAAAACGAACCTGTTAAGATTCGTTTTTTTAATATCAATTTGGATTAGTCCTCATCATCGTAATCCTCGTCGTCGTCCCAATCTTCGTCGTCGTCCGAGTTTACAATGTATTTTGAGTAACTATCGTCATCGTAGTTGTCATCGTCTTCATCGCGTCCAAACAAGTCAAAGTCTTCATCCAGTTCGTCGTCTTCGTCATAAAAACGATTGGATTTTCCACTTTTCTTGTAGGCCTCCATTTTTTGGACTTTTGGCTTGTCGGCATCCTTGGCTTTCTTTTTCGGTTCCTTGTCCTTTTTGCGATTGTCTTTTACACTATCGGAGTCCGGAAGGGATGTTGAAGGTGTAAAACTCGGAGGGGCACCACCTTCGTTTCTAGGTGGACGATCTGAATTAGCAGGGCGAAACTCTCTTTTATTTTCTCCGCCATTATCTCTACGCTGAAAATTGTTTTGACGTGGACCTCTGTTGTTGTCTCTTTGTCTGTTTTGGTTTCCACCTCTGTCTTCAGCTTCTTTTACTGCGATTCTACGACCATTTACCTCTTGGTTATCCAGTCCGTTTATTGCAGCAGCGGCTTCTTCATCATTGGCCATTTCTACAAAGGCAAATCCACGGGATCGTCCCGTTTCTTTATCAGTTGCAATGGTGGCTTTGTTGACTACACCATAAGCCTCAAAAAGGGACTTCAATTGGTCGTTATCTACGCCAAAATCTAATTTGGCAACAAAAATGCTTGTCATAAAGTGTTAAACGAATTAAGCTTCTGGTTTACTGTTTTTTCCAGAACCTAATTTTATTTTCGAAATTACGTTTTTTTAATCAACTACAAAGTGGACAACGACAAGAAAGTCAAAAAGAACTACTTGTTTTTCAATAAATCTCTGATTTCTGTTAGCAACTCTTGATCCATTGTAGGCTTCGGTGGAGCAGCAGGCGCCGCTTCTTTTTTCTTTTCGAATTTCTTGATTCCTTTAACCAACAAGAAAAGAGAAAAACCAACAATCAAAAAGTTTATAATAGCCGAGATGAATTTACCGTACAAGACGCCATTCCATGCAAGATCTTCCAATCTTTTTACATCCAAACTTTCCATTACTGGATTCAAAATAAGTGGGGTGATTACGTCGGCAACCAAGGAGCCAATTATGGCACTAAATGCAGCTCCAATAATAACGGCAACCGCTAAATCTAAGATGTTTCCCTTGGTGATAAACTTTTTGAATTCTTGAAGCATAGTTTAAATTTTAAATGAACTTAACGAACTTAAGCAAAAGAAAGCGCAATATCAAGAAATCAGATTAAGCATTTAGTTGAAATGGCTGTCGATTGATAATAGACCGCCCGAGTGTCAATTCATCAGCATATTGCAATTCGGTACCCACCGCTACTCCTCTTGACAAGCAGGTTATTTTAAGGTTGAATGGGCTCAGTTTTTTGAACAAATAAAAATTGGTTGTATCTCCTTCCATCGTGGCGCTCAAGGCAAAAATGACTTCAGAAAGGTTTTGATCGCGTGCCTTGTCTAGTAAGGTTCCGATATTCAAATCCTTCGGGCCAATTCCGTCCATTGGAGAGATAACTCCACCCAAAACATGATAAATGCCTTTGTAATACCCTGTGGATTCCAATGCCATAATATCGCGAATATCTTCTACCACACAAATCAAACCGTGATCGCGGTTCGAATTGGAACAGATTTCACATACGTCCAAGTCGGAAATGTTACCGCAACTCGTACATTTTTTAACCTCCTTTTTCATTCGCACGAAGGCCTCTGAAAATTGCTGAATTTCCTCTTCGGAGCGGTTGAGCATTTGTAAAACCAATCTCAAAGCAGTTCGTTTTCCGATGCCCGGCAAGGAGGAAAGTTGCTCCACTGCTTCTTCTATATGTTTGGAAGGGATTTTCACCTTTCAAAGGTACCGATACTTGAATTAATTGAGAGCTTTTCGCGTTGATAGTGCCAACAATCTAATGTGAAACAATGGCTTTATACGTATATTTGCACCCGATGAATCCAGAGTTCGAAATAATTCCTTTCCAGTTACTAGGTCTTTCGTTGCAAGAACCAATGGCATTAATTTCCAATTGGAGCATAGCTTCTTTTGCCTTTTTTGCCTTTTTTCAACTCAAGAATATGGAGGGAGATTTTCATCGAATTTGGAGACTTTTTTTCCTTTTGTTCGGGCTTTCCACTTTCTTTGGAGGACTGGGACATGCTTTCTTCCAATATACGGGCATCTACGGTAAAATGCCGAGTTGGACTTTTGGAGTGCTTTCGGGATATGCGGCGGCCAGAGCCATGTTTACCTATTTTGAAAATCCAAAACTAAAGTCCATGGCAGAAAAAGTAGTGTTATTGGAGTCGGCATTGGTATTAGTCTTGGCGATTGCGTTTCAATCCTTCTTATTTGTTGCAGTCGATGCAATTTTGACCTACCTCTTGGCTTGTGGGGTTCTAGCAGTGAATTTTTACCGCAGAGGCATACAAGGAATGCAGTGGATAGCGATGGGAGTGATTATTCTTTTGCCTTCTGCCTTTATCTTTCTTTTAAAGATCAATGTACATCGCTTGCTCAATAGAGATGATTTGAGTCATTGGCTCATGCTAACTTGTATAGTGTTTTTCTACATGGGAATTCGCGCTATTCCTACAAAGCGTCAGATTGTTTAATGGGGCAAACTACGATTAATATCAAGAACAAGAGGGCTCGTTTTGAGTATCATCTGGAGGATGAATTTACCGCTGGAATAGTATTGGCGGGAACTGAAATCAAAAGTATTCGAAACAATAAAGCCTCTATCCTTGAAGCTTTTTGCGTACTGCAAAATGGTGAAGTTTTCATTCGCAACATGTTCATTAATGAATATGCAAACAGTTCTTTTTACAAGCATAAACCGAAAGGCGATCGGAAACTACTGCTCAATCAACGAGAAATTGCCAAGCTTGAAAAATGGATGAAGGTAAAGGGAAATACAATTATTCCTTTAAAAGTGTTTATTAGTGAAAAAGGGTGGGCAAAGGTCGTAATTGCTTGTGCAAAAGGTAAGAAGTTGCACGATAAAAGAGAAGACATGAAAGCCAAAGACGATAAGCGCGAAATGGAGCGAGCACTGAAAGGCTAAGCAAAACCTGCGGTCAAAAAATGTAACCAACGATCTTCTGTAGCCAAAAACAAAATGGCTAACACAAAAATTAAATAGTAACTAGTGTGGTACAAAATGCTAAAGCTAGTGGTCTTTCTTTTGTAGAAAATGGTAAACAAAGGAATGAGCAACAGAATGACTGAAAAAGGAAAAAACACGTTGGCCGTAAAATCAATCGGATATATGAAGTAATTTCTTCCGTCTTGTGGATGGTGGAGGGCGATGGGTTGATGAAAAATCCAAGACCGTTCAACATAACAAGTGTGGTAGTCAAAAGGTCGAGCGTATCCGGTATTGAAAACCCAAAATTTACCTTGATCCTCGAGCTCAACCAACATAACGGAAGGATTGATCAATCCACCGTAAATGTCTTTCGAATATCCGTGAATTGTATCTTTTTGATAGTGGTGTGGAAGAAAGTATTCTACCACCAATAACAGGGCCAAAAGGGCGCAAGCAAAACTCATGGACTTGAAAACCATCCATTGTTTGCCAGTTGTCAGCTGTTGATAATACTGATTTTCACGTTGATGTTCTTGAGCTCTTTTGGAGTTGTATCGTTCCCGGGCCTTCTTGTAGCGAATTTCACTTTCTCTCTTTCTTTTTTCGAAAGCTGTTTCTTCCTTTTGGTGGAAGGAGGTGGACTGACCAGAATTAATCGCATCATAGGCCTTCTGTATCAACAGGAACCTTGCCTGTGCCTCAGGAGAAGTGTTCCGGTCAGGGTGATAGAGCATAACCAGTCTACGATAAGCCTTTTTTACTTGCGCTTTTGAAGCCGTAACGGGCAAACCAAGAATATCATAATATTGCTTCAAGTGTTCCGATTATTTTGGATTCATATGTGGGCTGGCGCAAAGGCTTTCCAAGTTCGCTTTTAAGAATTTCGCTCACCAAATATACCTGCTTGGGAATTTCGTATTTCGACAGCAAGGTTAAAAGTTTTTCTTTGCTCACCTCAAATTTTTCCTCACTGAGCATAACCAATTTTTCGCCCAAGGTTTCATCCTCTTCTTTCCATATACAAAACGGAAAGGGAAACAGAGAGGTTAATTTTTTTTCCAAATCTTCAATTTGAATTTTAATCCCTCCTGAATTAATCGTGAAATCGGCTCGGCCCAGCCAGGTAAACTCTTTGTTTGTTTTAAGTTCAACGAGATCGTTTGTCCACACCATCCGGTCTCCCATATCGATACCAAGTCTTCCGTTTTGTTGTTGAACTTCAATTCCCTCCAAGCACTGATACGTACTTTCATTTTGGTATCCTGCCTTGCGCAACGCGATATGGCTGCAAGTTTCGGTCATTCCATAGGAGTGCCACACAGTAATCATTTCTTTTTGTAATTGCTGACATGTAGATTCCACAATGGGTCCGCCACCAATGAGAAGAGTTCTGATTTGTTTGAGCTTTTGGGCGTTAAATTGCAAACTTTGAACCAACTGATTCGGAGCTAAAGCCATAAAATCGTATTGGTCGGTATTCCCCTGCAATGGATTGCCAGTTGGCGGAATGGAGCGAAGGTGAAAGTTTCCTTCAATGGCTCTTATGACCATCATGGCTCCACCTATGGTTCGGTGGGAGATACATAGAAGAGCTTTGGTTTGTTCGTTTAGGTCAAAAAATGCGTTGGTTCTTTTGGCTGAAGCCCTCAGTTCATCACTGGTGAAATGATACATTTTGGGTTTTCCGGTGGAGCCAGAAGTTTGAATTGAAATGCCTTTCCCTGATCGATAGTCGTGAGCTATTTGCTGTATTTCGGTGGAATGAAGGGATTCGATCGTAAACATGTGTAAATTTAACACTCAGAATGAAAGAAAGTCAAATACCCTTTTCAATTCACACAGGAAATTTAAAGCGGATGATCCTGATTGTCCCTCTTTTTTTATTTGGTTTCATCCAAGGTGAGTCACATTATTTTGCTTTTGAAAAGTTGGATCTTGAACAAGCCATGGTAAAGGCTGAAAAGGAGGGGAAGAATATTTTTGTGGAAGTTATGGCATCGTGGTGCGGGCAATGCAAGAAGCTCGAAAAAGAGGTATTGGCAGACCCTCGTTTGGACTCCTTATATCACGAGCGTTTTGTGAATCTACAAATCAATGGAGAAGAGGGGGAGGATGGTCGCTTGTGTACTATTCGTTACAAGGTAACAGCCTTTCCTACGCTTTTATATTTATCTCCAGAGGGGAAACTTTTGGGGAAATACGTGGGGGTGCGAACTGTCAGTCAAATGATGGATTACGAACAAATCCACGGTCGAAATTAAGAGGCTTTTTTTTCTTGATGGTTCATGTTTGCACATAGCCATTCGAGCGCTTCTTGTTCTTTAGAAAACAGCTTAACATTTACATTCTTCGGACGAAACAGGTTTACAAAAAGGGACATAGGACCCGATAAGAGAGGGGTGGTTAAAACGGCAATGCCTTCCATTCTCTCATTTATTTTATGGTGAACCAACTTGCGAACACTCGCATTGGTTTGTCCAACTTCCAAAAAACGAATGAATAAAGAATACCTTCCAGTGGGGCAGGGAATTTTTTCAATATCATCGAAAAAGTCAGAAATGATTTCTAAATCAGTATAGCGACTCATCTTCATTTCTATGTGAAGAATGTTAGTGGATTCGTCGTATGTGTAGTTAGCAAGTGGGGTTGATGATAGAATTAAATCTTTCATCTTCAGGGGATTTTCCACTAAGGTAGCTCATGTAAAACACAAAAAAAGCCGTTGATACATCAACGGCTTTTATACTTATTAAACGGTATTATTATTTACCTTTCTCCATCTTCTCTTTCAATTCAGCCAAAGCGTCCAAATCTCCTAGAGTTGATTTCTCGTTTCCACTGTTTACATTTTTCAATGCTTGTGCAGTAGATCCACCTTTCTTACCTCCGCCTTTAGAAACAATTTTGTCGTCTCCTTCTTCGAAAGTACGTGTGTGTGATACAACGATTTTCTTCGCGTCTTTGTTGAATTCAATCACTTTAAAGTCAAGTGTTTCTTCAACTTTCGCGTTAGATCCGTCTTCTTTACGCAAGTGCTTAGAAGGACAGATTCCTTCAACACCGTATGGTAGAGATACGATTCCTGATTTGTCTTTGTTCTCGATGATTGTTCCTTGGTGTACTGAACCTTCTCCGAAGATTGTTTCGAATACTTCCCATGGGTTCTCTTCCAATTGCTTGTGACCCAAAGAGATGCGACGGTTTTCACGGTCGATTTCCAAAACTACAACTTCCATCTCGTCACCTACCTTACAGAATTCAGATGGGTGCTTGATTTTCTTTTGCCAAGAATGGTCAGAGATGTGGATCAATCCGTCAACACCTTCTTCCAATTCTACGAATACACCGAAGTTAGTGAAGTTGCGAACTTTCGCGTTGTGGCGAGAGTTAACAGCGTATTTCACTTCGATATCGTTCCATGGATCTGGCATCAATTGCTTGATTCCCAAAGACATTTTTCTTTCTTCACGATCCAATGTCAAGATTACAGCCTCAACTGAATCTCCTACATTCATGAAGTCTTGAGCAGAACGCAAATGTTGTGACCAGCTCATTTCTGAAACGTGGATCAAACCTTCTACACCTGGAGCAATCTCAACGAACGCACCGTAGTCAGCCATAACAACAACTTTACCTTCAACCTTGTCGCCAACGTTCAAGTTAGCATCTAAAGCATCCCATGGATGTGGTTGCAATTGTTTCAAACCAAGAGCGATACGCTTCTTGTCGTCGTCGAAATCCAAGATTACAACGTTCAATTTTTGATCCAATTCCACGATTTCTTCTGGGTGGTTCACGCGACCCCAAGAAAGGTCTGTAATGTGAATCAAACCATCTACACCTCCAAGATCGATGAAGACACCGTAAGAAGTAACGTTTTTCACGATACCTTCCAATACCTGTCCTTTCTCCAATCCTGCGATGATTGTTTTCTTTTGTTCTTCCAATTCCGCTTCGATCAACGCTTTGTGAGAAACAACTACGTTTCTGAACTCTTGGTTAATCTTAACAACTTTGAATTCCATGTTTTTACCAACATAGATATCGTAGTCACGGATTGGTTTAACGTCAATTTGAGATCCTGGCAAGAACGCTTCCAAACCGAAAACGTCAACGATAAGACCACCTTTTGTGCGGCACTTAACAAATCCAGTGATAACTTCTCCAGTACGCAATACTTCGTTCACACGAATCCATGCTTTGTGCATGCGCGCAGTTTTGTGAGAAATAACCAATTGACCAAATTTATCTTCTTGACACTCGATGTAAACATCAACAGTATCTCCAACTTTTAAATCTGGATTGTAACGGAATTCGTTCGTAGGAACAACTCCTTCAGACTTATAACCAACGTTGATTACAGCCTCTTTTTTGTTCAAAGCAACGATTGTTCCTTCTACTACTTCTTTTTCATTGATTGAAGTCAATGAGTTTTCGTAACGATCAGAGTATTCTGAACGCTCTACTGATGAGTAACCGTCATTTGCTAACGCTTCCCAATCAAAATCCGCAGATCCTTGCGGTGCAATGTTATTTGCCATGTTGGCTTAAACTTTGTATTTCGACCATCTTGGCTGCCGAAAGAGGTTAATATAAAATGAGGATTGCCAAGAAACCCTAATTTGGGGTGCAAAGATACAGCAACATTTTCGATAATACAACCAATTTGAAATCAGATATTTTAATTAGAATCTGTAGAGAATGGCTGCTGTAAAATTCCCATTAAAAACAAAACTGTTTTTCTCCAAATGAACATGACTTTCAAGTCTACCATCTGCGCTTCTTCTTTCGTAATCAAAGATTGGGATGCCGTTGGTGTATAGGTAGACCAGGTCAAACCCAGAAGTGAAGCTGATGTTTTCTCTCAAATTCAAATCCAAACCAAAACCTGCATTTATTGTCGGGCGAAAAGATTTGTTGACAGTTGTGCTGATGGTCGAATTGTAATTATGACCACTTGCATCTAGTGGGATTTCCTGATCGCGAACGGTGTAAAAGTTGTGTTGGAAATATTGAGCACCCAAACCAATATTAGCGAAGGGGCGAAGGACACAGTGTGCGGGTGTTGCAAATACTTTTGCTTTGGCATCTATCAAGATTTTACTGATTCCAAAAATATCTCTGGGTGTGTCTTTTAGAAATCCACTGTAATTGCCATTGCCACTAAAATTTTTGCTTTCGTTAATGATTCCTCTTGTGTTGTTCGTTATTGAGAATGCCAAGTTTCCTTGAAACGAAATATACCCTTCGGGTGTGATGTTCTTTTGTGCCAGTAATCCAAAAAAAGTACTGTGGAAGTTGCCCGAGCTGGAATTGCCAATGTAAGATAACCCGCCAAGCCATCCTCTATTGGATTCAGCGTTTTGGACAATTTCGCGATAGGTTTTTCCTCTATAATCGAAACTTACGGTATCAACAGACTTAATGCGGTGATAGGGGATGGTAATTACCTCCAAAAAACCTTTATTGGTACTGTTAACAGTAATTCGATACGTACCAAACTTGCTGATTTGGCCCGTTACATTTGGCCCCGTTTTAAGCTCAATGGTAGAAGAGTGTGTGGGTGCTTGGGCAATTAGTAGAGTAGGGATGACGATTCCCAAGGCGAAAATTAGATTCTTTTTCAATGTGAATAGTGTTAAGTGTGATATTATTAAAAGGTTACTTGTTTGTTTGATAGGTTGACCAGATTGATCAAGTATTTGATTTCCACAGTCAATAAATGAGCGGATAAATATTTGATGTCATAAGTCGATTTTGACTCTGTTTCTAGGTTTCCATTTGAGTCATATCTCTGGAAGGTGTAGTTAACACGATTGGAATTGTTGTTGACCAACATATATCTATACCCCACTCCCATAGATGTTCTTTCACCAAAATAGAATTCTGTACCCGCAGTAAAACCGATATGGGTATTCATTTTCTCCACTTCTCGTGAATAGGTTTCAACATCATAATTTTGAGTCACGGTTGTCCTCGTTGCAGTGTATGTGGTGGTTTGCGTCGTTTTGGTTTCTTTGTAAAAGGATGAAAAGAAGGACGTTCTATTGATACCTAGAAGTAAACCGAAATAAGGTTTAACAGCACACTTGCGAGCGGTGAAATAACCTCGAGGTTCAAAATCTAGATAAAAGGAAGGGCGAGCAAAATAATTTTTAGGCACGCGATGTGCATTCGTATAGTCCGACTCTGATCGACCGCCACCCGCGTATTGGCTACCTCCCAGGTAGGTATTGTAATGGGTGTATTCGTATGCTTTTGAGCTGTAATTAAATTCCTCATAAGGATTGGTGTATCCAATTCCTCCTATGTTAATGCGGAAACTAATGTTTTGTGTTTCTTGAATTGGAATATCAATAAAACCACCTAAGCCAACGTTGACTGTACCGAAACCGAGAGCAATCCTCGAATTTAATAAGGCTTGCTTTTTTATTTGTTCAAAGGTTCTACCTTTTTTATCAAAGGTATTTGCCGAAACGCTGTCAATTTTATCGTAAGCAAAACGATATTTCATTTTCTTCGAGTTCCCGTTTTCAAGGGAAAAAATTTTCACTTTATAACCTCCAAACTTTCTAACTTGTCCACTAAAATGCTGCTTGTTAGATAAATACAGTGTGTCCATCGAAATACCACGACTAGTAGTTTGAGCTCCTGCTTTAAAAGGAACCATTCCAAGAATGCCAAGCAAAAGAATTCCTACAAAAAAGTGTTTCAACAGGGGACGAGTCGTTGGATAGGAACTAAGCGATTTTTTTTGATGTGCTGGTAGTTTTTTCATGATAGTGTGTTTTTGTAAGTAGTAAAACGAAAATAGTTGGTCCTTTTAAACTTTAGCGGTTAAATGAACAAGTCCCATGTTTTGTATGATATTTTCTGTCTATCAATTATCATTTTCGGGATTTTAGGTTTTTAATTCGATAGAAGGAATAACGAAGGGTTAGATTTAGGTTATACATTGGGGTATTTCTTTTGTTCGTATGGTATTCTCGGTAAGTTTTATTTCCGTCGTGATCGATGTATTTGGCTGAGGTGTATACAAGAAGAGGAAATAAGCTTGCTGTAAGGTTGTTTTGAATCTCAATACTAAACCGCTTGTTTACCTGAATATCAATTCCCATACCCATACCATAAATAAACACCATTGACTGTTTGGTGAAGCTTTCTCTATCGTAATCATAGTAATTCGAGGTACTGTCTTGATAGGTTTTATAAATGGTTATGCGATTTTTAAGATAGGTCAATTGTCTGAGCCCGATGTGAGGAGATAAAAAGGGTTGAACTCGCGAGATGAGTTTGGGAATGTAAATTTTCGCACCGATATGAGCACCCCTCATTAGGTATAGATCCTCCTTCGCGATGAGATGACGTTCAGCAAAATCTTCAATTATTGTTTGAGGGGTTTGATTGTGTTCAATAAATGTAAAACCGCCAAGAATATCATAAGAATCAAATTTATAGTGGCCTATTGGGAATGGGAAGATTTTAAGGTCTAGAACGATGGGGCGGTTTTTTATCCCTTTTGAAAACTGAAGATAAAATGTAGACATATCCGAATTGAGTCCCCAACTACTTTGAGTGACCATGGCCCCGTATCCTATAATTGGTTTGTGGTTAATCCTTCGTCTCTCAAGGATTTCAGTATAACTTCTTCCTTTGCTATCTAGCCCATTAAGAGAGGAGCCTTCAATTTGGTGATACAAAAAATGTTTGTTTTGGAAAACATTGTTTTTGTTTGTTTGCTGCAGGTGAACGGTACTGTATCCGAAACGATTAATTCGACCAATGCATGTGTCACCTTTTGATGAAATTAAGGTGTCTGTAAAGTGAAATAGTTCTTGGTATTTTTGATGTTTTTCATCCTCCTTTTTAGACGTTTCTTTCGGACGTTTTGCATAGTCAGAACTGTTTTTTAGAAGAGAAATCGGGACTACTCGTTTTTCGAAGCTCTTATCAGAAATCATTTCATTGAATATGATTTTATGACGTTTAATACGCTCGATTTTACCCATATACATTTCACCACTGCTCAAAATCAATGTGTCATTTTTTTGGGCTAATATCGATGTTTGGAATGCCGCAGTTACTAGTAGGCAGAGAAACAGTTGATTCATCAGTAGGTTACAATAGTGGTTTTTTTCGGGGCAAAGATACTGGCTTTTCGATTATCCAGAAATAATTGCATAAAAAAAGCAGTCCTTTCGAACTGCTTTCATGCATTATCGGTAGTCGAATATTACAATTCGTCCATTCTCTTTTTGTACTCCAAAGCTTTTGCGCTATCTCCCAAACTACGGTATAGTTGGAACAAGATATTCAATACGGCTTTGTCTTTTGGATTTTTCTCGATGTATTGCTCTAGTGGAATAATGGCCTTGCGGTACGTTTCAGTACTTTGGTTCATCAATACATCATATCGAGCATCGCCAAATTTCAATTGAGAAGCTTCTGTTTTCAAATCTCCAGCCCAAGAAACCAAATGAGCACCAAGCTGATACTGAGCGTCTACATAATTCGGGTCAATTTCTAAAGCCTTGCGCAATGCCGCTTCTGCTTTGTCATTTTGACCTAGCTCGATGTAAATTGTACCGATGGAGTAATGTAATTGCTTGTTGTTCGGATCTGTAGCAATGGCTGCATTCAACGCTTCCTCTGCTGCAGCTGCATCGTTGTTGTCGATGTGAATATTCACCAATTCTAACAACAAATCTCTATCCGTTGGGTACTGCTTCCTAGCATCGTTCACAATAGCTTCCGCTTCTTTCGATTTTCCAGCTTTGCGCAAGGCAGCTGATGCCAAAGAGTAACTCAAAGCTCCTTTGTAACCTGCTTTTGCGGCCTTCAAGTAGTTGGCTGCAGCTTTGTCATACATTTCCGCTTTTTCATAACACACTCCGGAGTAATACAAGGCCCCTGTATCCAAACCACCAACGGTCGCGTAAAATTCGGCTTGCCAGTTGTACAACTCACCAGCGCGGGCAAAGTTTGATTCCTGGAAGTTTTTGTTTGCGTTTTGATCAAAGAAGAATCGTGCACGATCTACAGCGTCTTTAATATCACTATCGTATTTGTTGTCTTCGTCAAAACCTTTTTTAAAGGCGTCCACTGCTGTTTGTAGCATGGTTGTTTCGTCCATCGCCTTTAACTCCGCATCATTTGCCTTGTAGGCAAGATTTACGATGTTAAAGTATACTTCACCTTTGTAAAAAAGCGTTTTTGAACTATTTTTTGTATCCTCATGTGCAGCTGCCAAATCGATGAATTCTTTCGCTGTAAGGATGGATTTTTTTGCTGTTTCGAAGTCATTTGAACGCAGAGCGGACGGAAATTTCGATTTCATTTCAATCGCTGCTGTGGTTTCATTTTTCTTCTGACCAAAGGCCACTGATGTGATAGCTAAAACGCCAAGTAACCAAGTCTTTTTCATATTCATTTTATTTAATTAATCTACTGATGCGGAACGTTGAATTATTCCATAGTTGATTCATTGTTTTCAATATCTGTGCCATCTTGTTCTTCCTGCTCATCTTCTTCGTCGCTTCTTGGAACACGAGCGATTGCAGCGATGGCAGCATTTCCTTTCAAATTGATGAGGCGAACACCTTGTGCAGCTCTCCCTAAGGTACGAATTGATTCGATGTGCATGCGAATGGTAATACCAGCCTTTGTGATGATCATCAAATCGTCTTCGTCTGTAACATTTTTAATGGCCAACAATGGTCCGGTCTTATCCGTGATGTTCAACGTTTTCACCCCTTTACCTCCACGGTTGGTGATGCGGTAAATAGGTTCCTTATCCTCTGGATCGTTCAAGTAGGTACGTTTACCGTAACCATTCTCGGAAACCACCATGATTGTGGAATATACATCTTCAACGCAGATCATTCCAATAACCTCGTCTTGTTCACTTTGAAGTGTAACTCCGCGAACACCAGATGCATTTCTACCCATTGGTCGGACCGAACTTTCGTTAAAACGAATTGCTCTACCTGCTGATGTAGCAATGACGATCTCATTCGACCCGTTTGTCAATTTCGCTTCTAATAATTCATCGTTGTCTCGAATTCCTATAGCGTTGATACCGTTGGTACGCGGACGAGAATATGCTTCTAAAGACGTTTTCTTGATGACGCCATTCTTCGTTACCATAACGATGAAGTTGTTTTCAACGTATTCTTTATCCGTCAAATCTTGAACCTTCACATACGCTTTAACTTTATCGTCTTGTTCAATGTTGATCAAGTTCTGAATAGCACGTCCTTTGGCTTGTTTGTTTCCTTCTGGAATTTCGTACACACGCATCCAGAAACAACGACCTTTTTCTGTAAAGATCAAAAGGTAGTTGTGGTTGGTTGCAACAAATAGGTGTTCCAAGAAATCCTTATCTCTGGTAGCAGATCCTTTGCTGCCCATACCACCTCTGTTCTGAACCTTGTATTCGTTCAAACTTGTGCGCTTGATGTATCCTGCATGTGAAATTGTAACCACAACTTCTTCATCAGCAATCAAGTCCTCCATGCGCATTTCGCTTGCGGAGTATTCAATTTGAGAACGACGATCGTCTCCAAACTTGTCGCGAATTTCGGTCAACTCATCCTTGATGATTTGCATTCTTCGGTCTTCGTTCGCGAGGATATCCTTCAAGTCTGCGATCAACTTCATTAAGTCGTCGTACTCAGCACGCAATTTGTTTTGCTCTAGTCCTGTTAATTGACGAAGACGCATATCTACGGTAGCACGCGATTGGATCTGTCTCTATACACATCTCCGAGC
>JAOASF010000179.1 GCA_025210175.1 Crocinitomicaceae bacterium
AACCTAGGTTCGGATCAAACTTCTTTGCATAATCCATGGGCAGGAGGATACTACCCAGTTGGCGTTGCGTTTGAGGAAGCCAATGAAATGATGGCAAATGATCCTGATCTGTTCAAAGTAAAAGTTCAAGAAACCTTGCGCAGACATGCTGCTGCCGTTAATAAACACACAGCAAAAGGAACATATTTCTTCGATTACGGAAATGCCTTTTTACTTGAAGCCTCACGTGCAGGAGCCGATATCATGGCTGAAAACGGAATAGATTTCCGCTATCCTTCTTACGTACAAGACATCATGGGACCCATGTGTTTTGATTATGGCTTCGGTCCTTTTCGTTGGGTTTGTACTTCTGGTAAACCAGAGGATTTGGCAAAAACCGATGCCTTGGCTTGCGAGGTATTGGAACAACTATCCAAGGAAAGTCCAGCTGAGATTCAGCAGCAAATGGCAGACCACATACAATGGATTAAGGGCGCTCAAGAAAATAAATTGGTTGTGGGATCCCAGGCTAGAATTCTCTATGCCGATGCCGAAGGGAGAATGCGAATTGCCGATGCCTTTAACAAGGCAATAGCCCAAGGAGAATTAGGACCAGTTGTTTTGGGTAGAGACCCTCACGACGTTTCCGGAACGGATTCACCGTATCGTGAAACTTCCAATATTTATGACGGTTCTCGTTTTACCGCAGATATGGCCATTCAAAATGTGATAGGAGATAGTTTCCGTGGTGCAACCTGGGTTTCTATCCACAATGGTGGAGGAGTAGGTTGGGGAGAAGTTATCAATGGAGGATTTGGAATGCTTCTAGACGGTAGCGCTGATGCCGAGCGCCGACTCAAATCCATGTTGCATTGGGATGTTAACAATGGTATAGCACGAAGAAGTTGGGCTAGAAACGACGAAGCCATTTTCGCGATCAAACGAGCAATGGAAGCCGAACCAAGATTAAAGGTGACGATACCCGAAATAGTCGATGACTCAATTGTAAAAGATTTAATCAAATAAGGAGCGATGAAAGCAAATATCCCCGAATCAACAAAACAAAGAATTGTAATTATTGGAGGGGGATTTGCCGGCCTCTCTTTTATTCAAAATATCCCAAAGGACCACTTTCAAGTGGTCCTTTTAGATAAACACAACTTCCATCAGTTTCAACCATTGTTTTACCAAGTCGCAACGGCAGGCTTGGAACCCAGTTCGATTGTTTTTCCGCTACGAAAAGTTTTTCAAGGAAGGAAGGACTTGCACTTCAGAATGTGCACCGTAGAACGAATAGAAGCGCAGAAAAATACGGTTTGTACAAGCATGGGTGAAATCGCATACGACTTCTTGATTGTTGCCTCTGGAGCCACCACGAATTTCTTCGGTAATGCGGAAGTCGAAAGCCATGCCATGCCCATGAAAACGATCTCCGAGGCCTTGAAAATACGCAATCAGGTGTTTTCCAATTTCGAAAAAGCCTTGATGGCTGAAACAGAAGAAGAGCGCCAGTCATTTTTGAATGTTATCATTGTTGGGGGTGGGCCAACCGGAGTAGAAGTGGCGGGAACCATTGCTGAAATGCGACGGTTTATTTTACCACGTGACTATCCAGAAATTAACTTTCAAACCATGTCGATTTCTTTGGTTGAAGGATCTCCAAGACTTTTGAATGGCATGTCAGAAAAATCGGGCAAAAAGGCCTTGAAGTATTTGAATCAGCTTGGTGTAAAGGTGACACTCAATTCGATCGTAGAGAACTATAACGGTGAGGTGGTAAGTCTGAAGTCTGGAGAAAAACTGCAAACGAGAAATCTCATTTGGGCTGCTGGTGTAAAAGCCAATTTTGTGGATGGAATAGCCGAAGAAAATAGAGTGGCAGGAAACCGCATGAAGGTGAATGACAATTTACGCGTTGAAGGTTATGAAAACATCTATGCTGTAGGTGATGTGGCTTTGTGTTTGGGCGATAAGGCCTTCCCGAAAGGGCACCCTCAAGTAGCTCAGGTTGCCATACAGCAAGCCAAGTTTTTAGCCCATTTGTTGGCAAAGAAGGGAAAACCTGGGTTTGTGTACAAAGATTTGGGCTCCATGGCAACTGTGGGAAGAAATAAAGCGGTAGTGGATCTTCCCAAATTGCATCTTTCTGGTTTTCCTGCTTGGGCGATGTGGATGCTGGTTCATTTGCGATCCATCCTTGGCGTAAAAAACAAAATCCTCATATTTCTGGATTGGCTCTGGAATTACTTTACCTATAACCTTTCCTTGCGCCTAATCATTCAACCAGAAGAAAAAAAAGAGAAAGTCAAAAGTTAATTGAGCCACATAATTCGATCCTTTTCGGTGTAAACTAGGGCAGCCTTGCAGGTAAAGTCCATCTCTTCAAGTATGGATTGGTAATTCAGTACTTGCCGTCTATCTCTTTGACTTTCTTCTCCTGTTTTGAAGTCTAAAATTATGGCTGTATTGCCACGAATGACAATTTTATCTGGACGATAAACTTCGGTTGAATGTGGAATTAGAATGGTTTTTTCGGATAGGATTTTATCGCTGTTCTGATAGAGATCGCTCAAAATTTCTTTAAATAGACGCGAGCCTTTATCCAAGAATTCTTGTCTGTATTTGATGTCTATTTTTCCCTCGATTATCAAACTGTCCAAATGGTTGGTTAGTTCATCGCTATGGTTGACTTCCGACATCAAAAGGTGAAATTGAGTTCCTTTTAATACAGCCTCCGACAAGTTTGTTTCATCGGTCAATAACTCTCCTTGCTTGAGTGCTATCTGAGGAAACCAAATAAAGTCTTTTTGAGAGCTTGGAAGATAGTTAAGGTCTGTTTTTTCTATTGAATTTTGCGATTTGGTTTCTTTTTTACCCAAGCGAAGTAGGTTGTCTTCCCCCATTTCTTGAGCAAACTCCTCGCCGATTACTCGATCCAAAAGGTGATACGATTTGTCAGTTGTTTTATTGGTTTCAATGAGGGCATAAAGTCGCTCAACAGGACGCGTAAATCCAACGTAAAGTGTGTTGATACTGTCAGTTAGTGTTTGAGAAATTTCTTCATTAACCTCCTCGCTCAACTCGTCAAACTTCAAATTTTTACTGATGGGTATTTCGTGTAAATCATCCTCCCATTTTTTTAAGATTTTCGCGTGATTTTTAGGTCCTTCAACATAAGCGCTAGGCATCAAAACTATTGGAAATTCAAGTCCCTTACTCTTATGGTAGGTCATCACCTCTATAGCATCGTCTTTTGCTGGAATCTGAACGGCCATTTTGTTCTTTCTGTTCTCGTATTCTTGAAGAAAAGTCAATAAATCCGGACCATTGTTCAAGTCAAATTGATAAAGAATATCGAGTAAGTGATGGACGTAGTGATTCTGTAAAGGGTCTATCTCTGCCAACTCACAAAATGCCCGCCCAAGGTCGTATAGGTTTTCAAATTTCAAGTAAAAGCGTTCTTCACCTTGGAAGTAGCGGTCATAAAATTCGGACTCTTTGACAATCTTGAAACGCTTTCCATCTTTTTCGAGGCGCTGTACAAATTCGTTGTACACATCCATTCCCAATTTTTTGTACTGTAAGAATCGAGATATAAATTTTTTAGTAGCCAAATCCGAGCTCGGTCGAAGGCGTTTGTAGAAATATGCAATAAGCACTTTTACCTCCAAATCAGAGTCGACCAAGAGGGAATCGGCAGAAACCACTTTGTGTCCATTGGAGGTTAACATGTTGGCCCACTTCGAACAAGTTCTATTGTCTCTTCCCAAAAGGGTAATGTCACCCTTGCTAAAGCCATCATCCAAACATTCTTTTATTTTGGCTTCTATCCATTTTTCAATTTCTGTATCATCGATATCTTCTTTAAGTACAGGCTGAATTTCTACATAGCCTTCCCTTTTTGATACCGCTTCTTGATGGATACTCTCATAGAAAGAGCGAGTGCTTTCGGGCATTTGATCTCTTAAACTCTCAAAAAAGCGGTTGTTGAAGGCTACGATTTGATTTCCAGATCTCCAGTTTTGAACCAATGCCTTTTTTTCGCCCATTTGATCGAAGTAGGAACTTTTGAGCGCTATCAAAGGGTCTTTTTCTGGGTTGTATATCTGTGGCAAGCATACAAATTGTTCAGCCAAACCGTTCTTGAATCGGTAAATGGATTGTTTGGGATCACCTACAACAAAGCAAAGTTGGTTGTTGCCCAAAAATTCATGTACGAGAGGCACCAGGTTCATCCACTGCATGCGAGAGGTATCCTGAAATTCATCCAATAAAAAATGGCGATAGCGATAGCCTAAGCGATCGTAGATAAAGGGTGCTTCTACATTTTGAACCAAGGCGGAAAGCAAGGCGTTGAATTCGGAAATGAGTAAGATTTGTTCTTCTTTTCTCGTTTGAGCCAATCTTGCAGCGACAATTTTTAAAAGCGCAAAGGTGTGATAGGTTTTAAGTTCAGATTCGAGTCGATAAATTGCCGTTTTGTGCTGGTTCACTGTAGCCTGATAGCGATCCAATAACTCGCGTAAATCATAGGGAGTACCGATTAACTTTTCGTTTTCATACAAAGATTTGTAGGCCTGATCCGAAAGCAAAGGATCTTGATCAAAGGCGTCATTGGCAATTTTAACCAAGCGTTTATAGGTATTGCTCCCGTATTTTACCTTGTCTTTGAAATCCGCTTCTGAATAAGAGTCTACAATTTTTTTGAGTTCCAACCGTGGCTGGTCCACTTTGGCTTGTAGTTTTTTCAAGTCGTTGAGTAGAATATGGTAGCGCTCGATGGACAAATCTGCCTGACGCAAAGCCTTGGTAAAGTCCGCATTTTTTTCTTTGGTAAGTTCACTCGAAGCCTCTTCCAAGTTTCGCTGAAAATTCCAATTTCTGTCGTCGTCGAGCAGCTTTTCTGAAAAGTTGAGCGCAAGATTAGACAGGGTGGCATGTTGTTCCGAACCCAATTCACTCAAGAGTTGATCCAATATTTTATTGAGGATTTGCTTTTCATCCACGATCACCTCAAAATCTCCCGAAATGTCTAAGTCTCTCGAAAAGCTTCGCAGGAGTTTGAGGTTGAATTTATCGATTGTCAGTACCATGAAGTCTTCGTACTGATGCAGAATGTTCTTAAGGATGGTTTTGGATCGCGCATGAATTTCCTCCACAGGAATACCCAAGTCTTGTTGCAATGCCACCTCATACTTTCGTTCCTTTTGGTCAAACTGTTCGGCATAAGCCATTTTTTCTAAGGCTTCAATGATTCTTGTTTTCATCTCCAAGGCAGCCTTGTTGGTAAAAGTCATAGCCACGATGGAGGCAAACTCTGTGGGTCCGTTTTTACCGAATAGTAGTTTCAGGTAATTGTAAACGAGATTAAACGTTTTCCCGCTACCAGCAGAGGCGTTTACAATTTGTAGAGGCTTTTGCATTTCATTCATCACAATAAAAATAGGAAGAGCCCGGGGCTTGAAAAGTGAAATTTGAGCTTCTTAACACTTTGTTTTCAACAGTTCAGGCAAAAGAAACGTTAAAACACTAGGTTTTATAACATTATCCATCGCAAGGTGTTAATTTTGAAAATATGAAAATTTGGTTGTACCCTTTTGCTCTTTGTTTCGTCCTTTTTGCCTGTAAGGAAAAGGAAAAGCCAAAAGAAACGAATACCACAATATCTCCTTCAAGTGAAATTCATTTGATTCCGCAGTTTAACAATCTTCCAATTCAACTCGAAGAAATTTTTACCTCCAATCAAGGGTATGATATCAAGTTGACCAATTTTCAAATTCTGGGAACCCAACTCCGAAACAGCGGACAACTTTTTGCTGACGCCTTCATGCTCAATTATGGTTCGGGTTCAACCTTACTTTCGTTAACCAATAAGTCCTATTCTGGTTTCGATTCGCTCCGGTTCAACGTGGGGGTTCCCGAAACACTCAATCATGCGGATCCCACACTTCCTGCGGCCGATTCGCCCTTGAACATTGCCAATGTGGACGGAATGCATTGGGGGTGGAATCCGGGCTATATTTTTGTGAAAATAGAAGGTAGAATTGATACCCTGGCAGATGGAGTAGAAAATTTTGACAAAACGTTTTCCTACCATTTGGGTGGTGATACCCTTTTCCGTACAACATCGCCAATTAAGCTGTCGTGGATGGAATACTCCGCCAATAAATTTAGATCCAATTTGTACTTTGATTTTTCAGTATTTTTTGACGAATCAAACGATCCTTTAAATGTTAAATCAGAAAGTTTTACTCATTCTGCTTTGTCTCAAAATGAGTTCAATCAACGTTTAATGGACAAGGTGCTAAGATCAATTCACTGATGTATAAAAAGGCGTTTTTCTGTTTTGTTTGTATGAGCTTGCTTCTTGCTTGCAATCGCAACAATGGACGCATAGGACCTGTTCCTACCCCTTACAAACTGGAAGAGCCGAGTCATTTCCCCAAGATGCAAATTCCCG
>JAOASF010000180.1 GCA_025210175.1 Crocinitomicaceae bacterium
AATAGCAAAGAAAGAGCCGAAAGAGAATGGGGTGATCATTTGGTATTATTTCTTTCTTAACCCGTAATTGGACACCTTATTGCGATTGGTAATCAAAAGATGATTCGGGAAAAAAATGGTAAAAAATCCAAGGTAAAAGACTGGGGCGACTCCATTCTATTTGCTCTGGTAGCGGCAAGCATCATACGATCGTATGTTTTCGAACCTTTCCAGATTCCTACGGGGTCCATGGAAAAGACCTTGCTAGTGGGAGACTATTTGTTTGTCAACAAACTGGCATACGGCCCTAAGGTCCCGGTTACTCCCCTATCCTTCCCTTTGGTTCACAACACTGTTCCTTTCATCAATACGCGTTCGTATACCACGCTCGAAAAAGGAGAATATTTTCGCTTGCCCGGTTTTTCGGATGTAAACAGATACGACGTAGTCGTTTTTAATTACCCATCAGGAGATACTGCTATTTTCGACCCTAGAATGCCAAATGGTCTAATGGGGCACGATTATCACGGGGTTGTTAACCGTGAGGCTAAAAGGCTATTTATCGAACAATCCTATCCCAATGAATTAGTCAAACGTCAAAATGAAATTCATCGCGAACTCGTTGCCAGTAACGGCGGTCCTTTGAAGGAACCACAGGCCAGTATTTACTGTAGACAAGTTGCGACACAAGAGTTACTCGAGCCACACGCGGAACAATTTATTCGCGAACTCAGCAAGTGGAAAAACGCTGCCAGACGTATGATGGCAGAAGACAAAATCACCATGGATATGGAAGGCATGCTCATCGAGCATGGTGGATTGATCCCCAGACCGGTTGATAAAAGGGAAAATTATATCAAACGCTGCGTTGCTATTCCAGGCGACACGGTCGAAATTATCCAATCGGTATTATATATCAATGGTAAGCCGGCTCACATAGCCGAACACCAAAATCTGAATTACAAAGTAAGTAATTTTGCTCCCCTTTCGGCTGAAACCATGCGTACCAAGTACGGTTTAGAGAGAGAACGAAATGATTATTACCCATTGGATAATGGTCAATACATGGTTACAGCTACCCAATCAGAGATCGTCAAATTGAAAAACGATTTTCCGAACTGTGAATTCAGCTTGGTTCTCAATCCTCAATACAGTGATTCTACTCAATCGCCAAGTGCCTTCCAACGAATCATGAATTTGGATTACTTTCCCAAGGATTTAAATGTGAACAATACCAATACAGATTTTACCAAGTTTGTAGTGCCTAAAAAAGGAGTAACTGTACAATTGAACAACGATAACCTTCCTTGGTATCGCAGAATCATTAGTGCCTATGAAGGTCATCTCTTGGTGGAAAAACAAGATGGAATTTACATTGATGGTAAAAAATCCACCAAGTACACCTTTGAAATGGATTATTATTGGATGATGGGAGACAACCGTTACAATTCAGCTGATTCAAGAGTTTGGGGTTTTGTACCAGAAGATCATATTGTTGGTAAAGCCTCATTGGTTTGGTTTTCAAAAAGCCCGTATTTAGGAGTGAGATGGGAGAGAATTTTCAAGATAATCAAGTAATACCTGTTTTTCCGACAGCGTACTTTCCATCCTTAGAATATTTAGCAAAAGCCTTTGAAAAGAAGGCTTTTGCTATTGAGATCAACGAGACCTTTCAAAAACAAAGCATTCGAAACAGATGTGTCATCCTGGGGCCGAATGGCTTACAATCCTTGACTGTACCTGTAAAAAAACCACAGGGATCTAAAACAATAACTGGGGAGATTGTCGTTGACTATTCAACAGATTGGGTAAAAAACCACCTCGAATCTCTCCAAACTGCCTACGGGAATTACCCCTATTTCGATCATTATTTTCCCGATTTTGAAAAGCTTCTCAAGAAAGACCACGAAAAGTTGATAGGATTAAACGAAACTATTTTAAACTTCCTCAACGAACATCTTGTTTTAAACTATCAAAATAGTTTTACTGAATTTTTTAACTTAAATATCACAGACGATTTTAGACCCTATCCCTTTATAGATAAATCATTGAAACTCACGGTAGCCGAAGAAACCTGGGGTATCAGTAAAAACAAAAACCTCAGTGCTTTACATTTCCTTTTTGCCTTCGGTCCATTAACTAGAGTCCTCTTAGTTAAGGAATTGAATTCGAAATAATTATTTTTTTTTTCTATATTTGTTCAGTCGTTATTGACAGGCAGTAGTCGTCTGAGGTAGACGATTCCTCGCCTAACGAACACCCTAAATTATCATTTTAAAAATGACCTCCTCACCTAAGATCTCATTGTTTGCACAATGAGATCTGGAGGGTTTCAACCAACATCACCATCCCAAAATATTGATTTCCAGTTTTCTTCAAAACATAGGGGCTGTTCTACTATATTCCAAACTTTAATTTCGTTACTGACTATATTCTTCGTACATTTGATGTATTAAGTGGTTAGGTGAGGAACGGAGAGGTAAATTCCTATGGAATTTTTACCTCTCCTGATCCTAAACCACAAAAAACACCCCTAAATTAAATTTATAGTTGAAAATGGCTATATTAGTAGCCAGGTTGCGTTGTATAGAATAACCACAACGCCGGATTTACTCAAGTGAATTTGGCAATATGTCTTCACCAACCAATAACATCTAAATTATCATGCCCCAGAGAGGGTATGATTTCCTCACCAATGTCCCCTTGGCTTGCCAAGGGGGCATTTGAGGAAATATCCAATCCCCCCATTTCTTTTAGTTCTAATTAGATTTTTAAGCATCATTATTTTTTTTTACTAAATAATTCGTTGAATTATTTGAAAATATTTGGAATACCAAAGTATGCTATCTATCTTTGTTTCGAGCTTAAGTGGTTAGGTGAGGACGGGGGGAAGTTGACTCTGTCGCTTCTCCCCTCCTCCCTGACGCTTAAATATCGCGCCAAATATGATTGGCAACCACTTTAATATCATCGGGCATTACCGAGTTTCTCACCATGGTCCCGCTCTTCTTAATGAAGAGCGGGGCACTGGTATCTTCTCCAAGATTCTTATTTATTTTATTAGTTTTTCAGAACGATTTTATTTTGTTCACCTGAAAAATTAGTTTAAATTCGTATGTGCGTTTATGAAGCGCACCACTTAACATCATCGGGTAAAACCGAGTTTCTCACCAAGTCCTGTTCCTTAATGCTAGGAACAGGACAAGGAAACCACAACATTCTTCTTACTCTTTCGTCGTTTTTTCAATTTTAACGGCATTTATAGTTCATTCAAGTCAATATCTTTTGTCTTCCTTGGAGATTATAATTACCTTTACCCTGATTTAGGTGGTTAGGTTAGGTTGAAATGAAAGAGGGATTGACTATTGTTTATCCCTCTTTCGCATTTAAAGGCGTCTTTTTAGTCGATTTACTTACAACTACTTAACTCAATTTACACCTGGAAAAGTTTCTCATAACGAAATATTAATAACTTAATTGATAATTCGTATTGATAGTCCGCATACTTTACTTACCTTTAGCTTGATTTAGGTGGTTAAGTTAGGTGAGGAAAGGGGGAATGACATTGTCGCCCTCTTTCCAACCACTCCCACAAAACTCCGACACTACTAACCCATCAAATCTTAAAGCCATTTCTATAAATCAACTTCTCTTGCCCCGCATTTGGTAAGGCTTGTCGTCGCGTTCTTCAATTACCTCAAAACTAAATTTTAACGAATTTTTTAGTCGTATTTCTATCTGATTTTCAATATTTTAAAATAAAAAAAGAAAAAATAGTTGTTCACTAAATAATTAAGTGTACCTTTATAATGATTTAGGTGGTTAGGTTAGGTGAGGAAAGAGGGATTGAATTTATTCGCCCTCTTTCCGTCTAACGACAGCACCACTTTCAAACCCCATTCCTTTCATTAGAAGTTCTAAGTTTTCGATTAATTACCGTTCACTCCAATTCGGTAAAAGAATTTGGAATACATCCTTAAAAAATAGTTGATTAAATAAGTCAAAACAGAGGTTATAGGCAGCTGAGGCCTTTTAGAGACAATACCTGGTCTTAATAAATGAAACTGCTTAGAATCCCACAACTACTAAATCGATTGCTTAACAATTTCACAAATCGTCAATTGACAACCAACCAGCCAGACGGAAGCTTTTCCTTGTACAAATATTGCGTTTGCGTACTTTCAAAAGGACGATATACGTAATAAATCATCCCGTTGTGAATTTTGATTTGAGAAACGTTTTTAAAATGAAGGTTCACCCTCTCCTCTACTTCTCCCGTTTGTGCATTAATAAGCCCCAAACTGTATTTTTCGTTTTTCTCGTAAACGCAATACATTTGTTTCGTTTTGGAATCCTGGATAACGCTCTTCCAACCCGACTTTTTGGGTTCGAGATGAAAATCCAAAGGCAAAGCCCCAACAAGGTTTCCCGATAAGTCGTACTTCCCCAATTGATCTTTGTAGAAATCAAACACATACAAACGGCCCCCTACTCGATAGAATGGAGCATACAACTCTCGATAATAGGGAGACTGGGTAAAAACTGTAGCTCCGACCCAAATTTCGGCATCAATTCCTGTTTCTGATTCCAAGTCTTCAGCCCAAATTTTAGTGCGAACATCCACCCATTTGTACTCGGAGCGATACAACTCCATCATGAGATTGTCTTGAATGGTCCGAACGATGTTCACAGAAGAATCCTGATCCAGCAAATGGAAGTAAGAAAAAGCGGGATATATTTTCTGATAGTCGGAATAATAAATGTGTTGATTCATCGTGTCTTCGATTGGAAAGATGTACTTTTCTACCATAGCTCGATCGACTAATTGTATCTCATAAGTACCTCCTACTTGTCGAAAACAAAAAGCTTCGTCATCTAGTATGCAATAGACATTTCCTTGATAATCTTTGTGCAAACGAGCATTTTTAAAATCAATACTAAACTCGTCGATTTTATTCAATCCATCGTAAAGAATAATTTTCGATTTTCTCGATTTGAACTTTTCATGACTCAAGAGTAGCAAATCACCATTTGGAAATAGCTCAAAATCATCCACTTGAATTTCTTGATCGGCAAATACCGTATCTGGAACACCTGAAGGTTTTACTCGTACCTCCTTTAACTCTTGTAGCCTAATTGGTCGCAAACTCAGATAAATGGTATCCTTGGACTTTTCATTCAAAATGATATCTCTTTCAAAACTTTGAAATTTTGGATGCGAGCAAGAAAAATAAACCTTCCCTTCAGGGAGAGGAGTTGTAGCAGTACCCAAAGAATCTGTCTTGCCAATGAACAAAAGTCCATTGGAATTGCTGATAGAAATAGTAGCAGCTTCAATAGGTCCCTCTAGTGGGTTGTTTGATTGAATAATGAAATGATAGGTCTTAAACTCTTGAGAAAAGCCCCAAGAACTTAGCAAAACGAAAAGGCTGGTAAAAAAAAATGTCTGCATCTCAGTTAAAGATGCAGACATTTTAAAAATTCCACAAATGGAAGCGGCTTATACCGTAACGCACCATCCAAATGGATCCTCTCCGGTTCCATTTTTCATGTCGTCCAAACGCTTTTTAATATCCAGCGATATGGTTCTCGATTCAATACTTGGGAGGGTTAAAATATCATCGCGATATCCAATCCTTTGAATGTGCGCGATGGTTGCTGCCGTTCCTGCACCAAAGGCATCCTTCAGGCTACCATTTTTATATGCATCAATAATTTCTTGGACTTTCACTCTTCTTTCCTCAACAGGAACACCAATGTGCTTGGCCAATTCCACTACGGAACGCTTCGTTATACCTCTCAAAATAGTATCCGAATCCTCAGATGGCGTGATTAGTTTATCATTGATTTGGAAAACCACGTTCATTACACCAGATTCTTCAATGTATTCATGTGTTACACCGTCCGTCCAAATAGCTTGATTGAACCCTTGATCCTGTACAAGTTTTGCTGGATACATACTGGCTGCATAATTTCCAGCCGTTTTAGCTCGTCCAACTCCACCTACAGCAGCACGTGTATAGTTCTCCTCAATTTTCACATCCACTGGTTTGCTGTAATAAGCCCCTACAGGACATGTGAAAATCATGAATTTGTACGTATCAGATGGCTTTACTCCTACTCCTTCGTCCATGGCGAACATGAAAGGACGAATATAAAGTGAGAACCCTTCTTTATTCGGGATCCAATTTTTGTCTACTTCTACCAATTTTCGTACACATTCTACGAAAACATCCACAGGAATTGTTGGCATACACATGCGTTCGCATGACTCAACAAATCGTTGCGCATTCATATCTGGGCGAAACAAGATGACATCACCATTGTCTCTGCGGTTAGCCTTCATTCCTTCAAAAACTGTTTGCCCATAATGGATCACAGAAACCGAAGGGTGTAAAGATAAATTGGCGAAGGGTGAGATAACAGGTTCAGACCATTTTCCATCGGCAAAATCCATGGTCAACATGTGATCACTGAATACTTTTCCGAAGGGTAAATTGTCCCAGTCAACCTTCGGCAAATTCGACGAAGTTGTTAGGTTAACTTTGATATCTATCGCTTCTTTTAACATATTTATTTTTTTGTGAAGCGAATATACTCAGAATGCAGAATGAATCAAACTTTTTACCTTCGAAGGCGCTTATAATTATTTGAAAAGATAGTTTAGCTAATTGAACGGTTTGAGTACAGCAAAAGACATATTAAAGAGGTATTGGAACTACGATCATTTTCGTCCTGGACAGGAGGAAATCATTCAAAGTGCCATATACGGAAAGGACACCTTGGCCTTGTTACCTACAGGTGGCGGAAAATCAATCTGTTACCAAGTTCCCGGACTTGCTAGGGAGGGACTTACAATCGTTATTTCACCCCTGATTGCCTTAATGCAAGACCAGGTGGATCAACTCCTCAAAAGGGGAATCCGAGCTGCGGCCATTCATACGGGAATGACCTATCGAGAAATAGATATTTTACTCGACAATGCGGCATACGGAGGCTTGGATTTCTTGTACATTTCACCCGAACGAATTGACACAAAGCTTTTTACGGAACGTGTCAAAAAAATGAACCTGGCACTTTTGGTCGTGGATGAAGCACATTGTATCAGCGAATGGGGACATGAATTTCGACCAAGCTATCGCAACATTGCCCAGATAAGAGATGAGCATGCTCATGTCCCTATTGTGGCCGTTACCGCCACCGCTACTCAGCAAGTAAAGGAAGACATACTCCTCAATTTGAAACTCAAAGCTCCGCAAGTTTTCGTAGGCAAATTTCAACGTGAAAATTTAAGCCTTAACATGGATGAAGTTGAAAACAAATTCAACCGCATACTGCACGAGCTAAAAAAGTACCCCCAACAATCGGGAATTGTGTACTGTCAGACAAGGAAAAGTGTAAAAGAGGTGGTACGCGTTCTGCACGATCAAAAAATAAGCGTAGGGATGTACCACGGAGGCATGAAAAAGGATGACCGTGAATTCATGCAAAAAGCTTGGGTACGCAATGAGGTTCTCGTGATGGTAGCCACAAATGCTTTTGGAATGGGAATTGACAAGGGCGATGTACGCTTCGTCATCCATTACGAACTGCCCAATAACATTGAAGCCTATTACCAAGAAGCAGGAAGAGCCGGTAGAGATCTTCAACCTGCCAAAGCATTAGCGCTTTACACGCAAAAAGAATTCAACCTGCTCAAGGAACAAGTGATGGCTAAATATCCCGAAAAAAAGGAGATTGTTCGCGTGTACCGTGCACTTTGCAACCACCTTCAAGTAGCCATTCACAGCGGAAAGCACGAAACTTTCCCCTTGGATATACGAGCTCTTTCTAAACATTTCAACATTGAAATCCAGCTCATTTTTCACGCGTTAAAAATGTTGGAAACCAACGGAAATCTTCAATTCAACGAAGGCTTCTTTCAACCAACCAAGTTGAAAATTGCAGTAGGCAACAACGAGTTGTACAATTATCAGATTAAAAACCAGCGCCTTTCTCCACTCATTTCCATGCTGACTAGGAGCTACCCTGGAATTTTTGACCTTTTTATGCATATTGACGAAGTTGCTGTGGCCAAAAGATTAATCATTTCTCGTGAAGAGCTCACTCAACAATTGACCATACTTGAAAAAACTGGTTTGATTGATATTACGTGGGCGAGTGATCAACCCACCGTCACGTTTTTAATGGACCGACCTGCCAATGACGAAATTCATTTATCCTATGAGCGTTACGGTCAACTGAAGGAAAAGGCCCATTACCGTTTGGATTCAATGGTCGCTCTTGCGAGCAGTAAAACTTGCAGAAACCAACAGATTCAAAATTATTTTGGTTTGGATGCTCAAAAATGTGGCAATTGCGTCTATTGTTTACGGACTCAACCAGAGGAAATTCAATCGCGTATATTGGACTTGCTCAAAAAAGCTCCATTGAGCTTGCACGAATTAACTGACCAAGTTCAAGCGAGTCAAAACGAAATTCGAAACATTCTAGAAGAGCTCCTTCATTTAGAGAAGATCAGCTCTGATAACAATGGTAAATATTTGATTAATTAGGCAGTTTCATTTTCAAATCGTACACTTCTTTTTGTAAGGCTTGAATAGATTGAGTAAGGGTATTTTCATCCAATTTTACATCGGGCAATTCGGGCGAAATGTAATTCACAAATTTCCATATTTCGAGAATATCAGTTGCTTTGACCACAAAAGGAGGGTAAAAGGTATTGGTTGAACACAATTGAACCGTTTGGTTTTCCATCAAAAAATTATTGACAATCTTGAAAACAATACCTTCTTCTTTGGTTACAACAATACAAGGAGTTCCAGACCGAATAGACATCCAGTTTTGGACAAATTCTGCTACCACTTGGCTTCCCTCAACAACCGGAGGCATGGAGTCTCCTTGAATTGGAAACGAACGATACTTCTTATTCTTGGAAAGAAAAGGTAAATACAAGGAGGGCAAGACTTTCAAATAATCGGGATCGGCATACCCATTGGTATAACCAGCCGAAGCCTTTAGGGGAACCATTTCAATGACCTCTTCATTGTCTTGATTCACAACCGAGGTGAGTACTCTCAATTTTTTTCCAGACATATCAACTTGACCACCGGCAAGCACCTCATCTAGTTCGCGTTCCGAAATATTGGACAAATCTTGCTTGATAAGAACATCAATTGGAACCTTAAAATAGTTGGATAGCAGGACCAATTGTTCAACCCCCGGCAAGGCAACGGCATTTTCATAACCTGAATAGGATGATCTGGTCATACCCAATTCGGAAGCTAATTCTTCCTGACTTTTTCCAACCTTTTTCCGTAAGGCCTTTAAGTTCGAACCAATGTACATAGCACAAATTTTCAACTAATGTACAAAATCTCCTACAAAATAATCAAAGATCTGATTAAATTTTAATCAATACTTTCGTCCTTCAATTGGCGTTTCCAATAGATCGGATAATACCTTGGTAAACTTAGCACCAAGAAAAATGATTTGAGAAGTGTAATACATCCAGACCAAAATCACAATAATTGATCCCGCAACACCTCCACTGGCTGCGAAGAAATAGTTGGTCAAGTAGTACTTGATTAAAACCTGTCCCAAATACAAAAGTGCCCCAGTAAAAGCCGCTCCAATTATAGCAGGCTTCCATTTCACTTTACCGTCATGAAGAAATTTAAAAACCAAGGTAAAAATGACCGTATTTGAAAGGATGGCAATGGTATGAACCAAAATGAAGTTGAAAAACCAGGAAACTGCTTGGTAATCATGAAACATTTTGTTCGCCACACCAATCAATATAGTTTCAGAGAAATAAAAGATAATAATCACCAAACCGATTGCCGTCATAATTCCCAATGAAACAGCTTTGGTCAATAGAGTCAATAATAACTTTTTTCGTTTGTGCGAAAATTCGGGTTTTATAGAATAAAATTCATTGATGGAACTTTTCAAAGAAGACAATAATGCCGTGCTCGAAAGCATCAAGGCTCCAATTCCAACGACATTCATAAGAATGCTTCCCTTTTCGAAATCGATTTGATTCAAAAACTCCAAGATTCCATCGATGTCCTGTATACCTATATGAGATGTCAACAATTCAGATATGATCTGCACCATGGTTTCATTCCCGACAAAATAGCCAAAGAAAGTAATCGACAAATACAACATTGGAACCAAAGCAAAAACCGTGTAATACGACAAAGCCGCTCCATGAAAAAAGCTTTTCTCAGAGAAAAACTCCAGAAAGGTTCGTTTGAAAAGTTTTAAAATGAATTTGATCTTCATTGTCTTTTATCCAGATAAAAAGCTGAACATTCTTTCAGGATTCGGTGACTTATCAAAACCACCTTCTCCCCTTTGTCCGTCAGAAACTCATTGAGGTAATACATCCCTTGCCAAGTTCCCTTTTCAAAGCTAACAGAAATTTCAATTTCGCCTCGTTGAAGAGAATATTCATCCGGTCGAAATAACACTTTTTCACCTTTCAGCTCAATAGCGTTTAACGGACCAAAAAAGAGACCTTGTTCCAAGGTTTTTGGGTGGTAATAAAAATCAAGCGGTTTTCCTTTTCGAATGATTCTCCCCTTTTTCACAAAGAAAACCTCATCGGTAAATCCCATTATTTCCTCGCCGTTGTGCGAAATAATACAAATACAGGTATTGCGAATTTCCCTTAGTTGCTCTAGATAGGCAATCAATCGAGAACGCATGTGCAAGTGCATATGCACAAAAGGTTCATCCAAAAACAAGTAATCGTTTTCGTCGGCCAAGGCTCGAATCAATGCCAAACGCTGTTGTTCTCCCCCCGACAAACTATCCACTTTTTGGTTCCGATTTTCTTCAAGCTCCACTAAATCCAACAACTCTGTAATGAAGCGATCTTGATTTTTGCGAGGCAAATGAACCATTCGTTCGCGCAGATTGTCTTCAACGGTCTGAAATCCGAGCAATTGAAAATCTTGATGAACCAAGGATGTATTCTTAAAACCCGGTATCAATAAGTGATAGGCAAAGGGTTGTTGAATTTGATTGATGACAATGTTTCCAGAAGTGACACTTTCATGTCCTGTTAAACAGCGAAACAAACTTGACTTCCCTTCCCCACTTCTTCCAACAAAACCATAGATTTTACCGCGTTTCAATTTGACAGAAACACCATTTAATACCGTTTTGCCTTCGGGCTCAAAAAACAAGTCACTTGCTTCAATCACGCGGGATCAATTCTTTTGGAAATTCAAGGCTTGCAATATAAATACCTGGAACTGGGTTTGCGTAGGGCTCTCCCTTTAAAGTCAGGTGAATGGTATTCGATTTCTCGTCTATTTCGTGCTTTTCATAAAGTGTTTCCGAACAGGCTATTTGAGCTACCAACTCACCTTTATTCGAAAATTCAAAAACACGCATTTCTTTCACTGGCACCTCAAAAACATCATTATTTCCGCGCGTTCCACGTAAATAATAAGTCGTTTTGGGTTGTTCATCTATCTTATCGATATCCAACTTCAAGTCCATTTCATCTTCCCAATCCAGTAGTTTGTTGTTTTCTGACTCTTTCCCACCAAAATGAGCATCAGCATGCTCTTGAGAGAAATGTTCATTGAGCATATAAACGTGAATCTTGAATGCCATGTGTTTAATTTTGCTCAAAAATAGGCAAATAAAGCCGCTTTAGGTAGGTAGCCGAAAGCTTTTCATACCTTTGCAACTTCTCTTTTTTAATACATGAAACAACTAAGAATAAGAAAGGACAAAATGAGCTCCATAGCCAGAAAACATCCGTGGATATTTTCTGGGGCTATAGAGAGCGACATCCATGGTCTCGAGGACGGGGAGATAGTTGAAATTGTCGCAAAAGACAAGCAAGTCTTAGCAATTGGACATTTCCAACACGGCACAATAGCCGTTCGCGTATTAAGTTTTAAGAGGAATAAAATTGATGAGGAATTCTACGCCACTAAAATACAGAATGCATGGGAGTTACGCAAGACATTGGGGCTTCTATCCGAGAATAATTCCATCTTTCGTTTAATTCATGGCGAAGGGGATAATCTCCCAGGGTTAATAATCGACTTTTACAATGGTGCCGTTGTCATTCAAGCCCACTCAATTGGTATGTTCAAGGATCAGGAATTGATCAAAAATGCCTTGATTAAAGTCTTGGGCAAGGACCTAAAATGTATATACGCTAAGAACGAAGAAACACTTCCACCTCGCTTTGAAGGAAAAAATGAATACCTCTTCGGCACTTGCGAAATGCCGCATATTGCTCTGGAAAATGGAATTCAATATGCCATCAATTGGGAAACAGGACAAAAAACAGGCTTCTTTATCGACCAGCGATTCAACCGCGATCTTTTGGGTAAATACGCAAAGGATAAAGTGGTATTAAACACATTTTGTTACTCGGGTGGTTTCAGTATGAGTGCTTTAAATAACGGCGCGAAAGAAGTGCATTCTTTGGACAGTTCAAAAAAAGCCATTGAATTAACAGAAGAAAACCTGACGCTCAATCAATTCAAAGCTCCACACCAAAGTATAGTAGATAACGCAGTTGAATACATCAAGAACTTAGAGCACGATTACGACGTAATCATTTTAGATCCACCTGCTTTTGCCAAGCACCGAGAAAAGCGACACAAGGCAATGCAAGCCTACAAACGTTTGAATGCAGCAGCTATTCGACAAATCAAACCGGGCGGAATCATTTTTACCTTTAGTTGTTCTCAAGTTGTAGATAAAATACTCTTTAACAATACGGTGATTGCGGCAGCTGTTGAGGCAGGACGCGAAGTTCGTATTCTTCATCAATTGCATCAACCCGAAGACCATCCAATCAATGCATTTCACCCCGAAGGTGAATACTTGAAAGGATTGGTGATTGAAGTTCATTAATGCTCGATTATCGCTATAGTTCGATATTGAAAGTTGCTATTCCTTTGATGGGAACTTCTTTTTTGCAGTCTGTAATACTCATTACGGATGCATCTTTTTTGTCACGTTATAGCACCTTGAGTTTTGATGCAGTTGGAAACGGCGGCTTGGTTTATGTTACCCTCATCATGTGTTTGATGGGAATTGCTGACGGTAGTCAAATCCTTCAAGCGCGAAGAATTGGTCAAGAAAACTGGAAGTCACTCAAATCCATTTTGCAATCGAGCTATCTTCTTGCCTTCGGAATCGCTCTTTTATTGTTCTTTTTAATTCAAGGGTTTGCTCGTGAGGCGCTAGCATCTTATTCAAAGAATTTAGAACTAGCATCTCTTCAGGCCGATTATTTAGAAATTAGAAGTTTCGCTTTATTCTTTAGCTTCATTACTTTTTGCACCAACGCCTACTTCTACGCTAAGGGAACGACCTGGAAAATATTGGTCATTTCCATTTTCACGGCAGTTATTAATGTTGGCTTGGATTACCTTTTCATTTTTGGGTTTGGATCCTTCGAGGCAATGGGATTGAAAGGTGCGGCTTGGGCCTCCACAGCGGCTGATGCCTCTGGAGCGATTGTGAGCATCATTTTATTTTTAACGAGTAAGAAAGAATTTGAAGTGAGTTTCAAGCTTCCACGAAATTTGCTCCAAGAATGGAAGAATTTGATCTCGGTTTCCTACCCGATTGTTTTTCAAGGATTGATTGCATTAAGCACTTGGACACTCTTTTTTACATGGATCGAACAACGAAGCAGCTACGATTTGACCGTTTCACAGAACATTCGTTCCATTTATTTCATCGCCTTTATTCCCGTGTTTGGATTTGCTGGAACAACCAAGACCTATATTTCCCAATATCTTGGCGCAAAAAAATTAGAAGAATTAAAAATCATTCAAAAGCGAATCATCACCCTTTCCATTTTGTTTAGTCTGACTATTTTACATGGAGCACTACTCTATCCTGAAAAGCTAGTTTCTTTAATCAACCCAGCCGAACAATATCTAGACACTACCGGTACGACATTGCGTTTGATATTCGGATCCATCCTTATTTATAATATAGGTTCGGTATTGTTTCAAACCATCAATGGAAGTGGAAACACAAAGGCTACTTTTGTTTTGGAGGTTTCGGCTGTTATTATTTATCTGGTATTCGCCTATTTATTTGTCAAATATTGGAATCTCGACATTCAATATGTGTGGTTCGTTGAGTATATCTATTTCGGGACGCTCTTTTTAGGCTCCCTCTTATTTTTGCGTTTTAGCAAGTGGAAAGAAAAAGTCATATGAGAATTGTATTCATGGGGACACCCGATTTTGCGGTGACCATACTAAATAAATTGGTTGAAGAAAAAATGGATGTTGTAGCAGTAGTTACAGCTCCTGATCGTCCAGCGGGTCGCGGACAGAAAATTAATCAGAGTGCAGTAAAAATGTATGCTGTTGAAAATGGTCTACCTGTTCTACAACCTGAAAAATTGAAAAACGAAGAATTCATTTCTGAATTGCAAGCTTTAAATGCTGACTTATTTGTGGTAGTTGCTTTTAGAATGTTACCAGAAGTCGTTTGGGCAATGCCGCCAAAAGGAACAATTAACTTACACGGTTCCCTCTTACCACAATACAGAGGTGCTGCTCCTATCAATTGGGCCGTAATGAATGGAGAAAAGACAACAGGAGTCACTTCCTTCTTTATCGAAAAGGAAATTGATACTGGAAATATCTTGTTGCAAAAAGAAATGCCAATTGGTGAAAACATGACTGCTGGCGAATTACACGACAAGTTAGCTTTATTGGGTGCCGAAACCATTGTGGAAACCGTTCGTGGTATTGCGAGCGATTCATTGACTGCAACACCCCAGTCTAATTTTGATTTAACCCAAATTATACACGCACCAAAGATCTTTAAAGAAGATGGGCGTATCAATTGGAAACAGCCCGTCCAAGTGGTTCATGATTTCATTCGAGGTCTCTCGCCTTATCCTGCGGCATGGACTAGCTTAACAAAAGACGGCAAAACCTATGGATGCAAAATCTTTCAAACAGAGAAAACCGATCTGTCATCATCCGATAAAACAGATATTCTTTTGGGAAAAGAATATTTCTTATTTCCAACCGAGGATTTTTATCTGAAGGTTTCTTCGATTCAAATAGAAGGAAAAAGAAGAATGAGCTTCAAAGAATTTCAAGCAGGAAATGACTTAACTAGCTTCAAAGTTGCCGAATAGTCCGAAAACAGTAGGAAAAGGTCAACTTTTGAACAAATGACTGCAGTTATACACAAATTCTCCTTTTTTTTTTCGGAAACCCTTGCACCGCTTGCTTATTCGTATATATTTGTTCTGATATTAATTACAAATTGAATTTTAAAACCGTAAATCTATGAACAAAGCGGAATTGATCGACGCAATTGCAGCTGAGGCAGGTTTGTCTAAAGCAGATGCTAAAAGAGCACTTGACGGATTCGTAAGTGTAACTGGTGAGGCCTTGAAAAAAGGAGACAGAATTTCTTTAGTAGGATTCGGATCTTTCTCAGTTTCTAAAAGAGCTGCAAGAACTGGTCGTAACCCACAAACTGGTAAAGAAATTAAAATCGCTGCTAAGAGCGTAGTTCGCTTCAAAGCTGGTGCTGAATTATCAGGAAAAGTAAACTAAGAATATTACTTTTTAAGTAAAAGGGGAATCTACAGGTTCCCTTTTTTTGTTTCCCTATATGAACATCGACAGACAAGTATTAGCGGAGTTTCACAACATCATCTCCGAAAACAAAATTGAGCTCTTCGAAAAAATTGCATCCCAGCGAACCAAGCATTTAACGGTGGTTTTGGAAAACATCCACCACGATCACAATGCCAGCGCTGTTTTGCGCACGTGCGATTGCTTCGGTATCCAGGAAATGTACACCATCGAAAAAAATCATTCGTATAAAATACAACGCGACATCGCAAGAGGTGCAGGTAGCTGGGTAGACTTGATCAATTACACCCTAAAGGATAATCCAGAAAAACATTGCATCGACGACCTCAAGGCCAAAGGATACAAAATCATTGCTGCTTGTCCACACGAAAGCGACCACGATGTGAACGACCTTCCTATTGATGAAAAAACGGCAATTGTCCTAGGCACCGAATGGGATGGAGTGAGCGATGAAATGAAAGCAATGGCCGATGGATTCGTAAAAATTCCAATGTACGGTTTTACCGAAAGCTTCAACGTATCGGTCTCTGCCGCCCTAATACTGCAAGACTTACGGACTCGATTGAACAAATCCAACTTGGACTTTTTACTAAGCAATGAAGAACAAATCAAGTTACAAATCGATTGGTGTACCAAGATCATACGCAACGGTAAAGGACTCGAACAAGAAATCAGAAAGCGTCTCCTTGATAAGAATTCCTAGAATACTATATTTGTATCAATAATCATTCAAAACTGTACTTTATGGGAAAAGGTGATATGAAAACCGCAAAAGGTAAACGAGCAAGAGGCTCTTACGGAAACACGAGAAAAAGAAAATCAAGCTCGAATTCGTCAGTAGCTGTAGCTGCTCCAGCCAAAGAAACAAAACCTAAGGCTGCGCCGAAAGCCAAAAGTACAGCAACCAAGTCAGCAACAGCAAAAAAAACGACGGCGGCTAAAAAACCAGCTACCAAGTCTACAACTGCTAAAGCAAGCACGAGCAAAACAACCGCTAAGCCTGCAGCTGCAAAAAAGACAACAACGGCAAAAAAAGCTACCACTAAGAAAGCCGAGGACGATAAATAAGCAATTAGTCAATGAAGCTATCCTTGGATAGCTTTTTTTATACATATACCATGAAACACAATTTCGGAGCAGGACCATGTATCCTACCTCAAAACGTATTTAAACAGGCCGCAGCAGGGGTCTTGGACTTTAATGGACTTTCTATTCTGGAAGTATCTCACCGTCACAAAGATTTTGTACAAGTGATGGAAGAAGCTCAAGAATTGGTAAAAAAAGCCTTGAACGTGCCGGCAGGATATTCTGTTCTTTACCTTCAAGGTGGAGCGAGTTTAGGTTTTACAATCACCGCTTTGAACATGATGCGTTCTGGTAAATCAGCTTATATCAATACCGGAACTTGGGCTTCTGGAGCCATCAAAGAAGCAAAGAAAATTGGTTCAGAAGTTTCAGTTGTTGCCAGCTCTGAGGATAAAAACTTTAGTTACATCCCGAAAAATATTGACACAAAGGGTGAATTTGACTATTTACACTTTACTTCGAATAACACCATCTTTGGCACTCAGTTTCAGGAGTTTCCAAAAACAGACCTTCCTTTGATCTGTGATATGTCATCTGACATTTTCTCCAAAGAAATCAATGTTGCTGATTTTGACTTGATCTACGCTGGGGCACAGAAAAACTTAGGTCCGGCAGGTGCTACTTTGTACATCGTAAAGGATGAGGTTCTCGGAAAATCGACTTCGAAGTTTATGCCTTCATACCTGGACTTGAGTTTGCACCAAGCAAAAGGTTCAATGCTCAACACCCCGCCTGTATTTTCGGTATATGTAGCTATGTTGAACCTAAAGGAAACCATGGCAAACGGAGGTGTAAAAGCTTTGGAAGAAGCGAACAACGCCAAAGCAGCGCTTTTGTACAACGAAATTGACAGCAACCCTTTATTCAGAGGTACAGTTGCAACAGAAGACCGTTCTAAGATGAACGTTACGTTCTTGTTGAACGACGATAGTTTATCAGCCGAATTCGACGCGATGTGGAAAGGAGCCGATATCGTTGGACTTCCTGGACACCGATCTGTTGGTGGATACCGAGCTTCTATGTACAATGCCTTGCCATTGTCGAGTGTACAAGTATTAGTAGATGTTATGAAAGAATTCACGCGCACAAAAGGATAGAATGAAAATTTTAGCAAACGACGGTATTTCTGCTTCAGGCAAAAAAGCATTGGAAGCAGCTGGTTTTTTCGTTCAAACGGAAAAAGTAGATCAAGCTGATTTGATATCAGCAATCAATTCAGAAAATTACGAAGTGGTTTTGGTTCGCTCTGCCACCACAGTTCGCAAGGAAGTTATTGACGCTTGTCCGGGGCTCAAATTGATTGGACGAGGCGGTGTGGGTATGGACAACATCGATGTTCAATACGCACGCGACAAAGGCTTAAAAGTGGTAAATACTCCAGCTTCAAGTTCACAGTCTGTTGCCGAATTGGTGATGGGTAAACTTTTTAGCATCTCTCGATTCTTGCACGACTCGTTTAAAAACATGGAAACAGGTGAATTTTCAAAGTTGAAAAAAGCCTATGGAAAAGGAGTTGAATTAAGAGGTAAAACACTAGGAATCATTGGTTTTGGTCGAATTGGTCAAAGTTTAGCTTCATATGCAATCGGAGCCGGAATGAAGGTAATTGCTGTTGGCAGAAACAATACCACTGTTCAAGTAACACTTCCTGAAATTCCAGGTGCTGGAGTGCTTCAAGTTCCGGTAGAAGTAACCAACGACATGGCAGCAGTTTTGGGTCAAATGGACTACATCTCGCTTCACGTTCCAAAACAAGCCGATGGATCTGCTGTGTTTGGTGCGAAGGAGTTCGCCATGATGAAGGACGGAGTGAGAATCGTGAACGCAGCTCGTGGTGGAGTTATCGACGAAGACGCTCTTTTGGTGGCTTTGAATGAAGGAAAAATTGCTGCTGTAGGATTGGACGTTTACGAAAACGAACCCAATCCGCGCAAAGACTTGTTGAACCACCCGAAAATTGCCACTACTCCACACATTGGCGCAGCTACTGTTGAGGCGCAGGACCGCATTGGAGAAGAATTGGCAGAATTGATTATTGGAGCATTCGGACGTCAAAATTAATGGCAAAACTAAATCCTTTTAAAGCGTTCAGACCAACTAGAGACAAGGTTCAGTTGGTCACAACGCGACCTTTCTTTTCCTATAAAAAGAATGTGTTAAAGGCGAAACTGGAGACCAACTGCTTTTCCTTTTTACACATCATCAACCCTGAGTTTGGGTTTTCGAAAAAGGAACGCGAGTCTGTAACCCTTCCTCAGCGCTATCATTTGGCTAAGGAAAAATACCAGGAGTTCTTAAATGATGGTATTTTGGTTCAAGACCCTGAACCTCACTTTTATTTGTATCGTCAGATTGTAGATGGTCATTCCTTTGTTGGCGTTGTGGCAGGAGCATCGGTTGAAGAATACAGACAAGGAAAAATAAAGATTCACGAAGCAACGATTTCATCTCGTGAACGCATGTTTACAGATTACATTGACATCGTTGGGTTCAACGCTGAGCCTGTTTTGATGTCGCATGAATCGAATCCTGAATTGGGGAAGATTTATGCGGAAGTAATGTCACAACGTGCCGAATACGAGTTCACCACTACGGATCGAATCAAACACGAAATGTGGATTCTGGACATGGACCAAACCAAGGCGGTACAAGATATATTCTCACAAATTGACGAGCTGTATATCGCTGATGGACATCACAGAAGCGCCTCATCTGCCCTCTTGCACGAAAACAGGGTGACGCGTGGAGAAAGCTTTTTGAATGACGCATTTTTTCTAGTTTATCTTATTGATGAACAAGAACTTAAGATACATGAGTTTAACCGTGTAGTTAAGCTACCCGAAGGTATGACAAAGGAGTTTTTACTCGCGGAGTTGGCTCAAAAATTTGAAATTGAAAAACTACCCGAATTGCGTATATCCAAGTCTGTACATGAAATGGTGCTTACCTTGGACGATGAAGCTTATTCGTTGGTATGCAAACCAGAGATTGTAGACAATAGTCACCCAGTGAATTGTTTGGACGCAGAGATCCTAACTCGTTACGTTCTCTCTCCTATTCTAGGCATTCACGACCTAAAAACCGATGAAAACATCGAATTCGTACCCGGTGTTTTAGGGTTGAATAAGCTTCAGAAAAAGATGGAAAAAGATGGATTTGACGCCGCCTTTATCCTTCACCCTGTCACGATGCAGGAAGTAAAAAAAGTAGCAGACAACAACATGATCATGCCCCCGAAATCAACGTGGGTAGAACCAAAATTGAGAAGTGGTATGACCATTTACCACCTGAATGAATGAGCATGGCTTACACAGAAATTTCAAAACAAATACCTTCTGATGTTACACTAGTTGCCGTTTCCAAAACGAAACCGGTAGAACAGATCATGAAGGTTTACGAGCAAGGTCAACGTCATTTTGGCGAAAACAAGGTTCAGGAATTAGTGGACAAATACGACCAAATGCCAAAGGATATCAAGTGGCATCTAATCGGTCATTTGCAAACCAACAAGGTTAAATATGTCGCTCCTTTTGTTCATTTAATACATGCGGTAGATAGCCTTAAGTTGCTGAAAGAGATCAACAAACAAGCCAAAAAAAACAACAGAGTAATCGATTGTTTATTACAGTTCCACATTGCCGACGAGGAAAGTAAGTTTGGAATGAACTTCGATGAAGTGAAGGAATTATTGGAAAGTCGCGAGTTTGTTGAAATGGAAAACGTAAGTATTGTTGGGGTAATGGGCATGGCCACCTTTACGGAGGACGAAAACCAAGTTCAACAAGAATTTCAAAATTTGGAAGGGTACTTTCAGATTTTAAAAAGCCATTATTTCAAGTTTAACGAGCATTTTAAGGAGATATCCATGGGAATGAGTGGAGATTACCAACTGGCTATTGAAAATGGCTCTACAATGGTTCGCATTGGATCGGCCATATTCGGAGAACGATCTTACCCACAATAATGAGAAAATTCCTGTTCTTTTTATCGCTTTTAGGTTCAACAGTTCTATTTGGACAAGAGTATGCCGATAGCATTCAGACACTTCGCGAAGAGCACCAAATCGAATTAACCGATACATCTGCTGGTGTTTTAACTATTGAAGATTTAGTCCATTTTGAAAAGGCGAATTACTTCCCTATCTCCCAGGATCATATTGTTCAGGCCCTTTTTACCAAGGACATTGGAAAGAAATTCAAAATGCCTACAACCACAGAAAGAACACCGATTTACAGACGATACGGATACTTGGATTTCGAAATCGAAGGTAAAAAACTCCGGTTGACGGTATATCAAAACATCGATTTAATGGAAGTGGAAGGTTACGAAGACTATCTTTTCGTTCCTTTTTTGGATGAAACCAACGGAATCACAACCTATGGTGGAGGACGCTATCTTGATTTTCGAATTCCCAACTCAGAACTTGTAAAATTGGACTTCAACACGGCATACAATCCTTATTGTGCCTACTCACACCGTTACTCTTGCCCTATTCCACCTTCAGAAAACACCTTAAATGTGGCTATTGAAGCTGGGGAAATGACGCCTAGTTATAAAGATTAGATACACATAACTATTTCATCACCTTCCTCCAATCACATAGCAAAATTCTAGCTCCAAGACCAAAGCGTTCGTCGTAATTGGAATATTCAGCAAAAAGTGACGCAAAACCTGCAATTGTAAATCCAGCATTCAAGCGAACATCGAATTGAACTTCTTGAATTGATGGTATATACCTCGTTAAAACTTGTCCCGCGAAATCAAAAAACACAAAAGAATAAGCAGCTCCAAGTTTTAGTTGGGGTTCATATTCTCTGGCTTTGAAATTGTACCGAATTCCCCCTGTGAGAAAATAGTTCCTCATCCCAAAAAACCAACCTGCAGAGCGAAATTGGTAATACGAAACACCTAAATCAAATTCTACATTTCGAAGGTAATAAGTAGACTGACCAACTGGAGCGAATTCAAAATGATTGGAATCAAGCTTACTTGCTTCTCGCTGGGCTGAACCCAGGAAAATGATTGATAAGAATAGTCCAGTGAATAAAAGCTCTTTCAATCTTACTCACCGATTTTGAGCCAATACGAACCGCCATGTCGTTCCACATTTTTGGTATTTGGAGAATCCCAGATAGATTCAATGATGGAAGCTAATTCCTTGTCCTCTGAAATAAAGTAATTGGGTAGAATGGTCTGGTATTTCTTAGGATTTGCCAAAATATAAGGCGCTAAACCATATTGCTCCGTGTAAAAGCGATCACACATGAACTGCGGATAATCATAAGGCAAGTAAATATCATGAATGTGCACAATTACCCCTTTCTTCAGGCGCGGCAAGATTTCCATAAAGAAAACCATGGCATCCGAATTCGGTAAAATACGGTGTGAATTATCAACAAAAAGGACATCCCCTTCCTCCAGTAAATCAACAACATCAAAATCTACATTTTCAAAGGGCTTGCGTACCACTCGATCAGCCAAAGAATCAATCTCAGCTCTCGGCATTGGATCAATCGAAATGATTTCCATGTCCAGCTTTTGCTCCTTTTTTGCCAAGTACGCCACTTTCGTTGAGTTCCCGGAACCAATCTCAATGTACTTCTTGGGTTTCTCTTCAGCCAACAGGGTATAAATCGCCACGATGTCGAGCCCTGGTAGAAAATTGTTGTTGTAAACCGGCTTGGTTGTATCCTGCTCGTCTTTCATGTCTTTAATAGACTGAAAAGTTTCTTTGTATTTCAGTGAAGCCTGTAGATAACCTCTATAAACTTCTCTTTCTGAATTAATTACATCATACAAAAGTTTATGAGGAGGTTTCCCATGTCCATAGCGAGGTTCAAACTTCACTTTGTATTCCAATGACAAGTTTTGAAATTTTGGACTCAAGAAATGATACAGACTTTTTAGCATAGGTCTAGCTTTTACAACTATTTTGAACGGTAGCGAAAATACAATTTTATACTGGTAAACGACTGGAAAAACCGAAAATCCGCAAGAGGTCAACAAGACTTTGAATTCCACGTAATTATCTAAGTGATTCTCTTAATTTTAAAAGAAAAAACATGTTCGTTCAGCGTCGGTACCCCCTCAAAAGTGTCTTAATATGGACCAAACGAGAAAGCATCTTCTTTTTGAGCTTTGCTACCATCTTTACAATTGTCTTTGAATTCTTCAATATCAAATGGTTACAAGTTCCACTTACGCCGGTCGGATTAATCGGTACAGCGGTTGCATTTATGGTCGGTTTTCAGAACAATGCAGCTTACGATCGCATATGGGAAGCACGTAAAATCTGGGGAGGAATTGTGAATACCTCGCGTTCATTTGTGATAACAGTCCGAGACAGTTTTTACATGCACCGAGCAGAAGCTATCAAAGATGAAAGTGAAACGATTAAGATTATTACCCACCGCCATATCGCTTGGATGACTGCATTGCGCTATGCCATGCGAACCAAAAAACAATGGGAAGGGAATTATGAAAAAATGCAGCATTCGGAGACCTTCGCTTATCTCGTTCCTGAGACTGAAATGTCGCTTGAAGAAGCACTTGCTCCCCATTTGAGTGAAGAAGAATTGAAGCATGTTTTGGCACAAGACAACAAATGTACAGCGCTCATTGGTCTACAATCTAAGCATCTGAGAGAGTTGACGGATGCTAAAAAAATGTGGGATTTCTCCCTATTGAACTTACAGCAAATGATGGCTGAGTTAACCACTCTGCAGGGTCAATGTGAACGCATTAAGAACTTCCCTTACCCGAAACAATATGGAAGTATTGGTTATCACTTCGTTCATATTTTCATGTGGCTATTACCCATGGCCATTGTGCCTTCTTTTGGCGAATTGGGCTTGGAGATTGGAAAAGTCAATCCTTACATAGGCGAGTATTTTACTTGGTTGAATATTCCATTCACAGCCATTGTGATTTGGGTATTCAATACCATGTTGCGTATCGGTTTGGCCGGAGAAAACCCGTTTGAAGGTTCGCCAAATGAGGTGCCTATTTCAAATATTGCGAATACTATCAGTAGAGATATCCTTCAGCTGGTTAATGAAGATGTGGAGAAAATTCCGGAGCCGTTGAAGAATATCAATGATATTCAGATGTAATATCGTACTCCTTTTGGATTATGACATGATGTCATGCTAACCGTTAGCCAACGAATAGGTTATTGATTTACAAAGTCTTACAAATAAAAAAGGCTTCCAAAATGGAAGCCTTTTTCTATATCGAATAATTGAAATCGATTAAACAAGCATCATAACTGGGTTCTCCATGTATTGCTTGAAGGTTTGCAAGAAAGCTGCTCCTGTTGCACCATCTACTACGCGGTGGTCACAAGACAAGGTTACTTTCATTACGTTTCCTGGAACAACTTGACCGTTTTTCACCACCGGCATTTCCTTAATCCCTCCAATTGCCAAGATACATGCATCCGGTGGGTTAACTATAGCTGTGAAAGAGTCGATTCCGAACATTCCAAGATTTGAAATTGTGAAGGTGTTTCCTTCCCAATCTGCTGGTTGCAATTTTTTGTCTTTCGCTTTTCCAGCCAAATCTTTGACTTCTGCCCCGATTTGAGACAAACCTTTAGAATCAGCGAAACGAACCACAGGTACCAACAAACCATCCTCAACCGCCACGGCTACACCAATGTGTACGTGCTGGTTGCGACGAATAACATCACCCAACCAAGAGCTGTTTACGTTAGGATGCTTGCGAAGAGCCATGGCTACTGATTTCACAACCATATCATTGAACGATACTTTCACATCACCAGAAGCGTTGATTTGCTTACGAGCTGCGATTGCATTATCCATATCAATCTCCAAATTCAAGTAGAAATGTGGAGCTGTAAATTTACTTTCTGACAAACGACGAGCGATTGTTTTACGCATTTGCGAGATAGGCTCATCTGTAAAGCTTTCCGTTCCTGCTGGTGCCATCGGCATTGGTGTACCCGCCGCTGGTGTATATGGTACATATAGGTCAAAATCGCGATAAACGAAACGCCCTCC
>JAOASF010000181.1 GCA_025210175.1 Crocinitomicaceae bacterium
CGGTACTTAAGCGCAAAAAAAGTGCCTCCCCCCCCTATTTTAGGGTGCAAAAAAGTACAAAAAGTGAATATCCATTGAATATCCATTATGAACCTCCATACACTTTTTTGCTAAAAATGAAGGTTTTGGGAGAAAACCCCAAAAAGGTGTTCGAAAGGGTGTTCGAACGGTGTAAAAAACACCCTGAAATGTACATTATCACTGGTTCGAACAGTTAAAACGGTCGTTTAGCGTTCGAGGTGTACGAATGGGATATCACTAATGGACCACTAATGAACCTAAAAAGTACCTAAATGTACATTTCGTTAAATCCATTAAAAGGCATAAAAAAAGCCCAAAAACCAATGTTTAAGGGCGTTCTATGCGTTTTTTGCTTTTTTGTTTTATGTTCTTTTTGTTTTTAGGGGGCTAACTAAGAATTTTAGGTTTGCTATCTCTTTCAATATCTACAATGCCATATACCCATCCATTATCGTTTAAATCACTGGGTTCCTCCTTGAACATGATGAATAGTTGAGAAACTTGAGTTGGAACATACCAATTTCCATCTTTTCTACTTTGTCTGGCATCTTTAAATATGATAACACTATCACTAGGTATTTGTTTCACATTCCAAGTTTCCTTTACCAGGGTTTGACCAATCGGTTGTTGATTCAGTATGTTTTTGTAGCTTTTTTGATCCTTTATAAAAAGCTTATATAATTTATTGCCGTGTGGACTGATTGAATCATTTGCTCGACTAATAAATGTACTATCAATTTCATCGTGATACCCCATAATGTCTTCTCCCATGTACCTACATAAAGCTATGGTCCATTTATATTTTGAACTATCTGTAACAACAGTCCTTACACTGATGGCTTGGCTATAAGATTTATAATTGCTTACAATTTCGATTAATCGATTTTCTCTGTCCTTTGAAAGAACAAATCCAAAAATTATAAAGGAAAACAGAAGCAGCAGTCCTGAATTATATTTACGTTTTTTCATACTGTAATTGTAGTTACCGAAAACTGTTTGCAAATAGGCACAGCCGCCTAACAAATATAGTGCATTTTGCAGTTGGACTTATTTGCTGTTATATGCATTTATTCAATCGTTCCGATGATTTTTGTTGGATTGTTTTTAGGTTTTAAGGTGTCATATGTGAAAGTGTCGAAGGAAAAAGGATAATCGTAATATCTCAATTCTACGAAACTTTCGGAGTTGAAATATATTTCCGCTTTCGCAGGTAAATTATCTCCTTTTTCCCAGTTTACCTTCAGAACACCATCTGAACAATTACAACTCCCTTTATCTGCAATTTTTCCGTCAGGAGCATAGTAGACAATAGAATTTTCTTCTATCTCAAGCCATCTACTTGACATTCCACCTTCGAACACACCATTTTCCAAAGCTCCTTTATGCAACCTGGATCTAATATTGAGTTTTCCAATTATGTTTTCGCATGCTACCTTTTTTGAAAAATATGAGCACGAATCTGCTCCATCGTTGTCTCTCCATTCAGAATGTTCGGCGCATAGTGTTCTGATTTTGATTTTTGCATTACTTTCACAGGCGACTATAACAATTGCAGATATAGCGACTATAAGGATTATCGTACTTCTTTTCATGACGCTCTTTATTGCATATTACTTATTTCCACCCCCACCCCAAAAACCAACCGACGAACTTTCAAAACGGATTTTCTTTTCATGAGCTGGTAGTAAATCAGTCAGTGCCTATTTGTAGTTGTTTGCCTGTGTGAGCGTGCGTTGTGAAAATAGTGCTTTTGTGGGAAAGATTTCACGCATTTGTTCTTGTGTTCCCATGGATCGCTTGGTAACAGTTTTTCTCCTTGGAGCATTTAACTTAAAACAAACTGACAACATCGGGTTGATCCTACTTGTTTTTTACGATCACCTTGCCCGTTCGGGTTATGCCGTCGTCTCCATGAACCACCAACAGGTAAATTCCATCTTTTGGTTCAATCATTCTAACATCACTTCCTGAAAGGTCCACTTCTATTTCCTTGCCGTCGAGGGTGAACATCTGCAAATGAGCTGGCGCCAATCCATCCAGTCTAAATGTCCCTGTATTGGGGTTGGGTGAAACTTGGAAAGGTTGAACATCTTTATAAAGCGCTGAAAGGCCTGCCTCTTTGTATTCAAAGCATTCGGAAGTGTCTACACAGTTGCCGTCTTTCACTATTACAGCATACGAACCATTCAGCGTAGGCATGTAGGAATTGGCACTGAAGAAGGCGGTTAACATGGAGTCGTTTGTACAGTCGTACCAGGCGTATTGTTTGAACTGTGGACTTGCTATAAGCCAAGCACTACTATCTCCTATTCCTGCTGTTAATGAATTAATGGATAAATCCAGGTACACGATGGAGTCACATCCTTGCGCGGTCGACAAGACAAACTCCAAGGTGGTATCAGGTGATTCCGTATAAGTGATTCCATCAACCCATTGGTATGAACCACAAACCGATATGGAGTCGTGCGAACCATCATAACAACTTTCGTAAACATGTACCGCACCCGAATTGTGTCCGACTGAGTCTTTAAGCTGAGAGCCAAGGACTATTCGCGTTCCTTTTACGAGAATATTGTTTCCAAAGACTTCTGGTTCACCAGCTGGATCACCGTAAATGATGTCTCGTTCGAACGAATTGAACCAATAACTTCTAAAATCTTTGTCGAAGACCATAAAGGCTCCTTCCGTATGAGATGAGTTCGTGGTGGAAGCCCACAGAGCCCCCATATATACCTTTTCCGCTTCAATGGAAACAGAGGCTCCGAGATAAAATGCATTGGGAATATCCTTGTAGTTCAAAGTAGCCACTTCAGTTGAGTTCGTCCAGTTGGGGCCCGTTCGCTTGAAAACCACCCCTGCACCAGCCATGGAATTGAATTGTGGAGATTTAAAAAAAGGACAGCCCGCCACAATCAGGGCATCTTCTATATCCACCGACATTCCGAGGCGAAAACTTTGACTCAAATCTCCGTATCGCAAAATAGCCGTAGAAACCATATCCATCCACCCCATGCTTGGTTTCTCGTACACTAGCAAAGCTCCCTTCTCGGCACTGGCATTGATCATGCGATAAGGGTCACTCACCACCACCACGTCATTTTCAATTTTTACGGCATAGCCAAAACCATTTTGAGATGAAAATGGTTCTTGTAAACCGGCAATAGCCGTGTGCGACGAAGTCCAATCGCCGGGACCTTTTTCAAATAAATAGGCCCTTTTTCGTCGCGAACACGATGCCACTAAGGTGCCATTGTCCATATCAAAGTCGCTAATCTTGTCGTTCTGATTACTTCCTGCCACAAACGAAAGCACACAGGTTTCGTAACTATCCGCCCATCCCGTTGCGGGCTTTTTGAACAAATAAATCGCCGATGTATCCCAAGCTTCAACGCCTGAAACAACCCCTATCCAATCGCCATCGATTTTAACGATTCTTCCAAACCATTGGTCATCGTATCCATTGCTGGCGCGTAATTGAGCTATTGTGTTCCAATTCACTCCATCAAATTCTTTGACATAAGCTACTCCTTTCAAATCCGTTCTTGGCGCCCCTACGACCATTATGTCCCCTTCCATGTCCACCGAGGTTCCAAATCTTTCTTCCGAAAATGAAATATTCGCTGGAGGTAGTAAGTCAAACTGCGTGTAATTGTTATTCCATTCATTTCCATTTCGCCTGATTATACTCATTTTCCCCTCATTGGTCAGGTCCATAACCACGCCTGGTATACCGACCAATATTTCGTCTTGAATCACGGCAACTCCCTGTCCAAAAAAATCGTTGACTTGCCCCTGCACATTGACCACTTGCAAGCCAGGACTGGTATTCCATTGGTTTCCCGTTTTCGTGTACACATAGATTCCACCCAATGTATTGTTCTCGTTGGGAACACCTATGCATACCCCATTGGGAAAAATATGAACCTCATCACCAAAGCGTCGCGCATTGACTCCACTCGCCGTAGGTGGTACCAAGATGGTTGTTTCAGTGGATGAAATCCAACCGGAACCTTCCGAAAACTGATAAACCAATCCGGAGTTCTGGGCCGATCCATCAAAAGCCGGAGCACCAACAAGAATGTCGTTACCCAATAGGGCTACAGAATGACCAAAGCGATCACCATAGGCACCGTTAGAAGCAACCAATTCCACAAAAGGCAGGACGCCTTGCGCCCAAAAACCCTGATTTTCAAAAAGATAGGCTTTACCTTTAAGTCCTGAGGTCCATTCTCTTGGTGTACCGACCAATAGGTGATTTCCTTGAACGGCGATTGAATAAGCAAATTCGTCATCGATGTAGGCATTGGGGTTGGTCACCTTTCTAATTTCGGCAGAAGAAACCCAGTTGTTTCCCGTTTTCTCGAAAATATAAACCGCACCACTCTTATGCGCCCCTACCCTCGAATTGGGTGAACCAACGAAAATGTGATTGCCTTGAATGGCCAACGAATGACCGAAACCATCGCCTGCAAGACTATCGGAAGCATATAAAACAGCGGTTTCTGTCATATCTGTCCAACCCGTACTTGGTTTTTGATAAACAAATACCGATTTGGCTAAAAGTCCGGATGCAAATCCAACCACTACGGTACTTGAATCCATGGCTAAATGCAAACCAAACTGTTCCCCTTCAATCGGTTGACTCGACTTCAATAAAGCTATGTGGTTCCAAGCTCCACCTTGTTTTTCGAAAAGGTAAACCACACCGTGATTGTCTGCTGTAGGTGCTCCTACGGCACATAGACCATCCACACCCACTACCTCGGTGCCGAAGCGATAATTTTCATTGATTTTTCGAGGATCCGGAAAAACAATGCCTTTGGGAAGACAAGTTTGCGAACAAAGGGTAAAAAGTACGTGAAGGGAAAGAAATAACGATAATAACTTTTTCATGGCAAGCAGTGTTTCTTCAATGATAATCAAACCTTCTTTGCCACACCAATCACATCTTGCACATTATATACAAGTCTAAAATCGAGTGAGTTACCCGAACTCCCAACCTCACAAAGGATGCTTCATTCCTATTTTCTCAATGCCATCTTGCGTTTTTAGCCAGCTCGAGTAGTTCTCGAAGAACTTCCAAATCGATGTCCGACAACTTATTGATATACAGACATCCCTTCCCCCACTTGCATTTACCAAGTTTCTCCAAAAGTGTGGTTTCCTTGGTCATATCGAAGCTCAGGTAAATCGTCAATTTCGTTTTCCGAGGAGCAAAGCCGAGATGAAACCATTCCAACGCTTCGCTACTTCCTTTTCGCTGGTAGGTATATTTCCCAAAGCCAATGAGAAAATCTGGAACCTTTTCGTTTCCCCATATTTTGGGTTCCTCACCCGATATTTCTTTAATCAAACGGATTAATTCCAGACTGTCTGCCTCCTTAGACGCATTGCCTAATCGGGCGATGAAATCTTGCACACTCCTGGTCGTTTCTTTGGTTACAAGTGCCATTTTGGGTTGAGTTGGAAAAAAAATTAATCACCTATACTGTTTGTGGTCAAAATGCATGGTCCACTCCTTGCGTATCCATAATTGGGTAAAATAAAAAAACCAAAATACAAATCAATACCACCAATACGAACGACTGCAATTTTCTTTTTGAAAGAATGAGTCCCCCACCAAAAACCATTGTTATTGTACAACTGAGGACCAAAGTGTATTCCCGCCATTGATACAAAATCAATTCACCTATAGATACTGTTGTATTTGTGTAAGAGGAAATCTCAACATATAAGGTCAGTAATGCCAAAAAAATAAAAACAACTTTCCAGATGAAACCAGTTTCAATAATGCTTTTCATTTTCTTGTAGATTAGGAATTCACCTGTTAAAATGTTTTCTGCGGATTTAGGGTCGAGATAGAAAAGATTTTAGTGCGATTGAAGACCAATGGTGAAGGCTTAGCTTTCTATAGTAATGTATTCTAACTCCAATTTTTCATTACAATTCACAACCAATATATAGTTCGATAAATCAGGATTCGTCATCCAGTCAATGACGACATAATTTTCATTGGAGTCTGGGTAAAGACCAATTCGATTTACTCGCAAAGTCTGAAGGAAACGCTCTTTATTGTCAAGATTGGTATCTGTACCATTCAATATTTCTTCAGGGTTGTCTTCGAAAAAATCATCCAGGTGGATTGAAATGTACTCAGCAACATCTTCACCGTTCTTATAATCATCCATTATCCAAGCCCAAGAGTTCTTGATGATAGTGGGTAACTCTGTTAAGCAACGATTGAGACGTATAATGCCCTCTTTCGATAATTCTTGTGATTCAAAATTCAAATCAAGTTCAAACTTGAAATTTTCTAATTCAATCTCCTTTGAATAGTACTCTTCAAGTTGACTCGGATCTATATCGTTAAAATAATGAATGGACATATTTTCTCTGTTTTTGTTTAGGGACTGCTACTAAAGACCAGTGCAAAATCCAACTTAATTTGGTTTCTCTAAAATAGATTATTTGCGTGAGTGAGATGATTGTTTGAAAAATGATTTTTCCTACAATTGAGAATGCTTTTTTGACACCTTTTTCAATGGAATCTGATCAATGGAAATCTTTATTCTTTTTGTTTATCACACAGCTAATCATACCTCTGCAATGTACCTTGCTAATAGACAGAAAGCAATGTGAATCGCATTTCTTGTTATTGTCTTTTAAAAACAATTTCATAATCATCTAAACTATTTTTGTAAGTCAAAATTGACTTTTCCTTGTTTGTTGATAGGGAAATGTTGTCGCTAATCAACTGGATTCCCTTATCATTTTTTGTGTACACCCCGTCATTTGTGCCTTCAATTTTGATTTGGTCCCAACAAGGTTTAATCGTCGTAAGTTTGTATTTCTTCTTAAAAAGAATCAATTCAGCATTTCGAAATTCATTGCAGGTATTCCGCATACATGAATGAATATAGTTTTTGTCGGATTGGCTTTTCTGAATCCCTCCCATTCTGTGGTTGTAAAAAGTATAGGTTGCTTGACAGTTACCCGTTAAATAAAGGGTATCCTTTTCTATTAATACGTATTCTACTTCCCAAATTTCCGGTTTATCTTTTCTCATTAAAACAAGACAAAACAGAGGAAAAACAACCATCCCGTATAAAATAGTATTTGACCGACGATTCATCTTTAATTTATTGTTTTTCAGATATATAATTGACGCCTATTCTCCAGTGTTTATGTTACATCAGGAAGGAAGGTGCCTTTTGAGCATTCTACTATTTAAAACCTCTGTTTTTAAATATTTAACGAATTTCAAAGCTGTTTCATTGTTGTCCTCGTTCGTGTCAAAATTGAAAATTGGAATTTCAGTTTTGTCATTTTGAACAAAATAGATCCTGCAGCATCTAATTTCTACGTGTTTGAACGGGGGGCGTTTCTTTGGTTACAAGTGCCATTTTGGGTGGAGATCATTGGTTGTCTTAAAATAGCGCTGACGATCGGGGCTTTGCAAATTATCGCTTCTTTACGAGTATAAATTTAGCGTCATTTTATTTAGCCTTTGATTGGCGTTTTTTTTTCTTTTTAAGGTTTGAATATTCGATATTGAACTTAGCTTTTCCTGTAAAATGAATTAGATAA
>JAOASF010000182.1 GCA_025210175.1 Crocinitomicaceae bacterium
AAGGTATGTGCCATCATGTCCATATAAGGCATTTTGCCTTTGAAAACTACTCGATCTTCAATCTCCAATTTACGCACCATCGATTGAAGCAAAGGAAGGACATCGCCATCTCCAATGATCATTAGAATTGTGTTTTCCAGGTGTTTCATGGCCTCAACTGCTTCTTCTGCGCCACGTTGCACGTTGATACCCGCTCCTTGCAAAACCAACACTTTTTTATCCGGATAAGGCCACTCAACTTGGCGCTCAGTTAAGGTTTCCACTTTCGTTTTTGGAGCGATATTGCGCACCACCTTTACCGGCACTTGGTATTCATGTTCGTACAGGCGTGCGATTGAGTCGTTCACCGTATACACCTTTGTCAACTTCGGAAATATCCACGATTCAATTTTCCTCCATATCTTCTGCACCTTGGGCCGATCCTCTAGTTCAGGGACACCACAATAGTATTCATGGGAGTCGTAAATGAGTTCGAAACCTTTCAGTTTTTTAGCCAAATAGGCCGCAAGCAAGGTGTCTAAATCATTGGCAAGCACATGTGTGTATCTTGAAAAAAGTAGATGAAGGAAAAAGCGCAAGTTGAGATTGGCATAGAAAAGAGGCCCCTTGGTAAACCACAAACGAAATCTCTTGACCGGATAAGGTCTGTCCGTAATGTCTTGAGAATGGACAAGTCGTCTTCCTAGTAATTGAACCTGGTACTCGTGGCGGTGTAAAAAGTCGCAAACCTTTTGAACCCTGCGGTCTGTGAAGAGATCATTGGATACAAGAACAGCAATGCGTTTTCCTTTTTGCATGTTCAAATGTACAGAAAGCCCCGCGAAAATTCACGGGGGAGGCGTTTGATTCCATTTTACTGTTTTGGATAGATGAGACCTAAATTAGGCAAAGGCCTGAGGTATCGCAAACGCCCCCCTATTCGTGAATAAGAATGGGGCATGCCCGGACCATCTTTGCTGTTTTGGAAAGATTATACGAGTGAAAAACACTGGTATACAAAGACGATGCACGAGCAAGCCCCGTGTCATTTTTCTTTTTAAACTGTGAGGAAAAAAAGAGGGAAAATTTAGTGGTAGTGAAAATAAATAACTAAAGCACCTTTTTGTGAGGAAAGGTGGAGTCACAGAACATGACCTATAAACCCATGATTGGAATTTATTTAGGTGGTTTCTTGAACAAACAATACTACACCCCGAGAGGCTGTATGTTCGATTATCCATGGCTACTTAAGTTGAATGGAACAAAGGTAAACTATTCTCTGAAAAAACGAAAAAAAACATTCATTTCCAGCGAGTTTTACACCTAAAAAATTAATACTAATTAATTAATAGGTTCCAAGATATTTTGTAGCTCTTCGTATGCTTTTTTGATGGTGTTTATGTGGTTGAATATCAAGCGCAAACGATCATTTTTTTCACTTAGGGTACAAGTGAGCATGTTGCGTTGCATTTTTTGGAGCAATCCTTGAAAGACAGGAGATTCGAAAAAAGCAGATTGTGGATCAGACAAGAAGAAGCCGACCATTTTGTGGTTTTTGATAACTAACTTTTCCAGACCTAGTTCCTCGGCAAGCCAGCGTAGCTTGAAGGAGTGTAACAATTCTTTAACTTCCATCGGTAGAGGCCCAAAGCGATCTTTCATTTGTTCAGAAAAGGCGTCTAGCTCTTCTTTGGTCTTGAAATTGTCCAAAGTTTGGTACAACAACAGTCGCTCGTTCACATCATTTACATATGTATCGGGTATGCGAACTTCGAAATCTGTTTCCAGTATACAATCTTTAACAAAATGGGCTTCTTCGTTGGGTTTTGCGAAAAGATCTTTGAACTCTGACTCTTTTAGTTCATCAACCGCCTCATTCAAGATTTTTTGGTACATCTCGAAACCAATTTCTGAAATGAATCCACTTTGTTCACCGCCAAGCATGTTTCCAGCGCCTCGAATATCGAGGTCTTTCATGGCTATGTTGAACCCAGAACCCAAATCGGAGAATTGCACCAAGGCTTCCAAACGTTTTCGCGCTTCACTGGTGAGCAAGGTATAAGGCGGAGCGATTAAATAACAGAATCCTTTTTTGTTGGATCGACCAACACGCCCGCGAAGTTGATGCAAATCACTAATTCCGAAGTTGTGTGCGTCGTTGATAATAATGGTATTGGCGTTGGATATGTCTATTCCACTTTCAATAATGGTGGTGGCCAATAGAACATCATACTCGTGATTGATGAAATCCATCATGATTTTTTCGAGCTTCGCACCTTCCATTTGCCCGTGTCCAATTCCAATGCGGACACCTGGGCAGAGCCTGGATATCATTCCGGCCACTTCTTTGATATTGGCTAGTCGATTGTGTACAAAGAAAACTTGTCCGCCTCGAGAGACTTCATACGCCACTGCATCCCTGATCTTTTCTTCCGAAAAGGACATGATTTCTGTTAATACAGGCTGTCGGTTTGGCGGAGGCGTATTGATGATACTCAAGTCGCGCGCGCCCATCAGGGAAAACTGAAGAGTACGTGGAATCGGTGTTGCCGTAAGCGTTAGTGTATCCACCGTGGCTCTCAGGGTTTTCAATTTGTCCTTAACAGACACCCCGAACTTTTGTTCCTCATCGATGATCATCAAGCCAAGGTCTTTGAATTTGACTTTTGACCCGACAAGTGCATGGGTTCCAATCATGATGTCTATTTCACCCGCTTGTAGCTTTTTCAAGGTTTCAGTGACTTGCTTGGCAGATTTGAAGCGATTGATGTAATCGACCTTGCACGGAAAGTCTTTCAAACGCTCCGAAAAACTCCTGAAATGTTGCATGGACAGGATGGTGGTGGGAACCAATACGGCCACTTGCTTGCTATCGGTCACAGCTTTAAAGGCCGCGCGAATGGCTATTTCAGTTTTACCGAAACCAACATCCCCGCAAATCAAACGGTCCATCGGGGTTGGAGACTCCATGTCTTCTTTTATGGCTTGAGTAGCCTTGAATTGGTCAGGTGTATCCTCGTACATGAAAGATACTTCCAACTCATTCTGCAAATAGGTGTCTGGCGAAAAGGAAAACCCGGGTTGGGACTTTCTTTTGGCATATAGTTGAATCAAATCGAAGGCCAATTCCTTGATTTTCTTCTTGGTCTTATTTTTCAGGTTGTTCCAAGCCTGCGTACCGATTTTATTCAGTTTGGGCGGAATACCATCTTTGCCGGTAAACTTCGAAATGCGATGCAAGGAGTGAATTCCCACGTAGAGAACATCACCGTCTTTGTACACCAAACGGATGGCTTCCTGGGGTTTGCCGTTTACATCGATGGTTTGCAAGCCCGAGAACTGACCCACACCGTGATCGATGTGTGTAATATAATCCCCCTTTTGTAGGTTGTAGATGTCTTTCAACATCAAGGCTTGTTTGTTGTTTTTGAATCCTTCTTTTAACTGAAAGCGATGATAGCGTTCAAAAATTTGGTGATCGGTGTAGCACGTCAACTTCTGAGAAGGAGCGATGAATCCCTCGTGTAGGGCAACAGGAATCGGAGAGAAATGAACCTCGCCACCGATGTCTTCTAGGATTTGAATCAGTCGTTCAACCTGCTTGGGCTGGTTGGAGAAGATGAGGTTTTCGAAACCCAAGTTGGTTTGCGCTATTAAATTCTCACGCAACAACTCAAAGCGTTTGTTGAAGCTAGGTTGAGGTTGAAAATCGAACTCAAATACAGGGTGGTTGCCAGGGCTGTATTCCGGACCCCATTCCACCGTGTTGAACTTTTTTGCTTCCTCTTTCCATTCCAGACTGTTGAGATACAAGTTTTCGGGTTGGGTTGGATTCAAGTCTTGGTTCAGCCCATCAAAGGTCTTAACCGCTTTGTCGAAAGATCGAGAAAGTACCTGCTGAAGTGTGTCTTCACTGCTTTTCCAGATTGTACATTGACTTCCCAGGAAGGTCAAAATAGAACCCATTCCTTCTTGAATGAAAGAATCACCTTGAATGTTGGGTACAATTTGAAAAAATTGATGCTGTTTGACACTTAGCTGGTCTACCGGGTTAAAAACGCGAATGGATTCTACCTCATTTCCGAAAAACTCTAAACGAAACGGCAGATCGTGTGAAAAGGAAAAAATATCTACAATTCCACCTCGAATGGCATATTGACCTGGTTCGTAGACGTATTCTACTCGTTCAAAATGGTATTCGAGTAAAAGCTCGTTCATGAAGTCGACACTGTAGGTTTTGCCCACCTCCACTTTCATGGTGTTTTTAACCAACTTTTGAATCGTGGGAACCTTGTCGAAAAGAGCTAAGGGGTAGGTCACAATCCAAACGTTGGACATGCCTTTTATGGCCTCCAATACCTCTGTTCTTGAAACGACATTGGCATTGTCAATTTCTTCTTTTTGATAAGGCGATTTGGCCGAATCAGGGAAGAATAAAATATGTTTTGAATCGGGGTAAATGCTCTGAAGGTCATTCAAAAAATACGCCGCTTCTTCTTTATCGTTGAGAATAAATAGATGGTGACCAGGAACTTGATGAGCCAAGGCGCTGGCACACATTGCTTTGGACGAACCTACCAAGCCTTTCCACTGTATTGTCTTTTCGGCAAACTGTAATTCGTTTGCCGAAGCATCTATTTTAGATAAATTCTGAAAAGACTTTTTAAGGTCAGCTATGTTCATTGTCGTTTATTTGAGAAGGCTCATGGCTTTCTCCACCATGTTTTTGGATCCTATGTAGTAGGGTAAACGTTGGTGTAGCTTACTTGGTTTTATGTCCAATACTCTTTCTCTTCCAGTTGTCGCCAGTCCACCAGCTTGTTCTGCAATAAAAGCTAGGGGGTTACACTCGTATAACAAGCGCAATTTTCCATCTGGATTCAAGTTTGTATACTGTTAAATGTAAATTCCACCTTTGATTAAGTTGCGTTGAAAATCGGCAACCAAGGATCCAATGTATCGACCAGAATACGGGTGCAAAGGTGTTGCGTCTGCTTCTTGACAGTAAGCGATGTACTCTCTTAACCCCTCTTCACAGATGCGGATGTTTCCTTCGTTCATGGCGTATAAGCGACCATCTTCGGGCATGCGCATGTTTGGATGTGAGAGGCAAAACTCTCCAATAGAAGGATCGAGGGTAAACCCGTTAACTCCACAACCAGTTGAATAAACCAACATGGTAGATGAACCGTAAAGAACATAACCAGCAGCTACCTGCTCCGTTCCTTTTTGCAGCATATCTTCCAAGGTAGCTTTTGTGCCAATTGGTGAGATGCGTCGATAAATGGAGAAAATAGTTCCGATGCTCACATTCACGTCGATATTCGAAGATCCATCCAAGGGGTCGAATAAAACGACATATTTTCCAGCCTGGGCTTTTTCAGATTCGAATGCGACAACGTCATCGTTTTCTTCAGAGGCAATTCCACAAATTTCTCCGCTGGCCTCAAAAACTTTGATGAATTGCTTGTCGGCAATAACGTCCAATTTTTGCTGTTGCTCACCCTGGATATTGGTATTTCCTTCTGCACCTAGTATGTCGTCTGTTAATCCAGCACGGCGAACATCGCGCGTTACTATTTTGGACGCAAGAACGATGTCGTGCAAAATTCGAGAAAGTTCACCTGTTGCAAAAGGGAATTCGGCTTGACGATCAAGGATAAATTCACTCAGGGTTACCAATTTGGACATAGCGATAAAATTTGGGGCAAATATCGCTAAAATATCCCGAAAAAAGCGTCAAAAAGAAAGGGGAATGGTCTACAGAATACGTGTGAAACTGTACTTGTACGTTGTGTCGTCAATCGTTCCCGGCTCATCAACTGTAAGTGTACAAGAGAAGTTGTCTTTGTCCGCAATTGTACCCGTACAAGTTCTGCCTGTTTTTAACAAGGTATCTGGCATCACGATTTTTTTGGTCTTCCAGTCAACATGAAACAATAAAAAATCGACGTCATCATCAAACTGGCCCTCCACTTTCATTTCGGAGATGGAGTAAGAAAATACGTTGGCCTGTTCCAAAAGTGTGTCGTATGCGTATTCATAAGTTCCCGCCATACGGGTAGTTGAATAGGAACACATATCTTGATTGTCTTTTACGTCATTAAAGGAGTTAATTGCCAGAGGATCAGTACATCCTTCTTGTTTACAAGAAACGAAAGTAGCAGCAATTACTAATGATAGGCCAGCGAATATATAGGATACGTTTTTCATAGTTCTAATTTTCATGAGCTAAGCTATTAATTTTTTAGATTATTTCTGTCATTGTATGCTAATAGACGATGCAATTAGTCTTTTGGTTTAACTTTTCGGTTACTATACAGTTCAAACTTCCCAATTTTTATATAAAATCCTGAGCGTTCGGGATTATCGTTGCTGCTTTTTTGGTAAACGACTTCTTGTTTAATCACATCAGATAAAGCGCGAGTAATGGGTTTAGCTTGGTCTTTTAAAGTCATGCTGTAGCTGCTTTGATCTGAAGTAGTTGGTACAACTTCAATCGGAAGTGGACGCGGAGAAATGTTGGATTTTGGCAGTTGAGCAGGGAGCTCGCGCTCCTTTCTTTGGACTACTGATAAGCGATCCACCTCAAAATTGGTATTTGCAGTCACAACGGTTGCTTGCGCCACGGTCCTTGTAGGCGATGGCTGAAAAGTGGACGATGCTGGAGTAGCACCTTGTTCACCGGAAGATATTTTAGGCAGTTGGACCCCAGCAGTGAGTGCACCATGCTGCAATTGAAAATGGTTTTCATCGGGCAACATGAGCCAAATAAAAGAAATCACTGATGCTGCAGCCAGAAGAGATACAACGGGCTTCAGTGCGATAACGCGCCCTTTTTTCAATTGGCTTTTTCCGGAATATATCTCCGACAAGTCGGGCTTGAGCTGAGTGAAGGTGTAGATTCGTTGTGCTTTTTGCCACTCTTTGTTTTGAGCAACAGCAGCGCGAAGACTTTTGCGTTCCACGGTACTCAGCTGACCTTCGATGTCGGCGATTAACCAATCATCGATGGTGCTATCGCTTATGGCTGCATCGGTTTCGGAAACCTTCAAGTTTTTCTTGAAAGTTTCATCCAAAGACTTGCCCTCGTCATGAGAAAAGGAGGGAAGGTCATTGTCAATTGCTAAATCGGGATGGTTCAATAAGAACACTTCCATTTCCATTGCCAAATCAGCAGACAAGTTGCCTTCCAAATAGTCGAGGTAAAACTCCTCGTAATTATTTCGGTTAATTTGAGCCATGGTTATACAATCAATTCTATTTCTTTCAACATCTCTTTCAGTGCTTTGCGAGCTCGGAAAATGTAAACTTTCACCTGAGCTTCGGTAAGTGAACAGATTTCACCTATTTCTTGATAGTTGTACCCTTCGTAGTCGCGGAGCAATACAACCGATCGTTGAATTTCAGGTAGCTGGGCCAAGGCCTTGTCAATAATGGATCTTACATCGAAGTTTTCCATCTGTACCTGTCCACTCATTTTCTCGTCGTACTCGCCAGACATGCGTTTTTCTTTTTTAGCAAAATCGCAAATCTGATGATAGGCCGCTGTAAAAAGGTAGCTTTTGGCCTTTTCATAGGATACATCCTCATGTTTTTCCCAAACTTTTGTAAAGGTTTCTTGAACCACATCACGAGCGTCGTTCTCGTTTCGCAAATGTTTGAGTGCAAAGCGAAAAATCCCATCCGAAAATAGGTCCACAGAAGTATTGTATTCTTTCGCTGTCATTTAGGGTATCACACGTAACTGTACATAAGACTCGCAAGGAAATAAAAAGTTACAGGGAAAACAAAAATTTTTCAAATTTCCCATAAACGACACGTTTACAAGGCTTTAAACTTTTCATTTAGGAATCAGTTTGGAAACCGTACATTTGATAGTAACCGATTAAGAAGAGTGCGAATGGCTTTAACCGAATCAAGAACAATGGATGTGGGGCAAAAAGCGCCAGACTTTGAGTTGATCAACTCCTTAGACAATCATTTGTATCGCTTACAAGAAATGAAAGGCAAGAAAGGAACGTTTGTCCTTTTTATGTGTAATCACTGTCCGTATGTGAAGCACATCATGAAGTTGCTGAAGGAACTTTCCGATCAATATCAACCCAAGGGTATCCAATTCATTGGGATTAGCAGCAATGATGTATCGCGTTACGAAGAAGATGGACCCGAGCACATGAGAGCCTTGTTTAAGGGGATGAAGATGAATTTCCCTTATCTATACGACGAGAATCAAAGTGTAGCACGAGCTTATGATGCTCAGTGTACACCAGATCCGTATTTGTTTGACGCAGACTTGAAGTTGGTGTATCACGGTCAGTTAGATTCTTCACGTCCAGGCAATGATAAAAAGGCAAACGGGAAAGACATAGTGGCTGCCTTCGACGCATTGTTGAACAACAAAAAACCACTCAAAGAGCAAAAGCCAAGTATCGGTTGTTCAATAAAATGGAAAGAATGAGAACTAACAATCCATCATTCGGCGGTGATAATTGATTTGACCGAGATGATAGTTCAGATGGGAATAAAGGTGAAGTAAGAAAAAATTGGTTTTCAATGTTTTACCACCCAAAGGCAAGGGAAAATCCGTTTCCAAGGTATGAGCAGATATTTTTGGAAGTACGCTCGTTAGAATTTCTTCCATTTTTCCCAACTCTAGCATGATGGTTTCACGAGGAACATTGCGCTGCGTGAATTCCAATTCTCTTTCTCTCACATATCCCGTATTGCCGAGCACAGACCCAATGAAGTGTTGTAGGTTTCCGATTAAGTGAAGAGCCAAGGTACCACCTGAGTTTGACACATCACCCTTCACCTCCCAAAGGTTTGATTCCGTTTTATAGGCCGCAATTTCCTCACTCACACGCTTGATGTCACGAACAAAAAGTTCTGTTAGGTTTTCTAAAAAAGCTTTTTCCATGGGTTAAAATTAGAGGATGATTTGCATAAAAACGAGGTCGAGATAGCGATCAAATTTGAATCCTACTTCTCTTAAATGACCTGTTTTGGAGAAGCCCAATTTTTCGTGTAGACGTATGCTAGCCTCATTGTCAGCATCAATCCCGCCAATCAATACATGAACGTTTCTTCGTTTGGCCTCATTGAGTAATTCAGCAAGGAGTTTTTTTCCAATCCCTTTTCCCTGATGTTGCTCGTGTACGTATACTGAATGCTCCATGCTTTGATAAAACCCTTGCCAGCGGCGAAATTCACCATAGGAACAAAAGCCAACAACAGTATTGTTTTCTGTTGCAACGAGAATGGGATGGTTGGATTCCCTTTTGGTTTTCCACCAGTTTTGCATGTCGTTTTCTGAGCGCAAATCGTAATCGTATACTGCAGTGGTATGCGCAATGGCATGATTTAATATTTCCCTGATTTGAGGCAAATCTTTTTGTTGGGCAAAGCGATAGGTTATTTCCATTTGATGCGCACGAATTGATTTTTTACATCTACACCTGCAGGAAGGGTAGATTGAATGCTATCTCTTAATCCTTCAATGAGGGCTTCTTTGGTGAAGCTATTGTGGACCACAATGCTCACTTCCCTTGTGGGTTGTGGGTCTGCAAAGCGACGGACATTTTTCTTGTATTCTTCTTTGGTAACTGCCAGTTCAGGTACAAGGGTATAGCCTAAATTTTGTTGCACCAAATGCTTCAAGGCCTCGATGGAACCACTTTGAAAGGCAAATCCATGCCCGTACATTTCGGTTCTGCTTTGGCACAATTCCAAGGCTTGAGCGCGGAAACAATGGCCTTCTTCGAGAAGCAACAATTGATCGGGGTTTAGATCTTCAGGTGTTGGCAGTTTTTCAGTGAATTCAGTTGAGTTTTCGGGCAAATAAACCATAAAAGATTCATTGAACACAGGTATTTCTCGAATCCCTCTTTGGTCTACTGGAGTAACCAAAATCCCCAAATCAATCGTCCCTTTTTGCAAGGCTTCGAGCATTACTTCGGTTTGCTGTTCTTGGATGATAAGTTTCGTTTTGGGGTAGTGCTTGATGAAGTGTGGTAAAAAAAGTGGCAGTACGTACGGAGCCAAAGTAGGAATAATGGACAAGCGATATTCTCCTTCCATGGACTCTACTTCATCGGACACATAGGCTTTTAATTCATCTATGTCGTGTAAAATTTGGCGTGCCTTACCGATAAAATATTCTCCTGCTGGAGTAGGAACCAAAGGTTTTTTGGTGCGTTCAAACAATTGAATGCCTATTTCTTCTTCGAGCTTCTTTACTTGCATGGTAAGTGTAGGTTGGGTCACAAAGCAACTTTCGGCAGCTTTCACGAAATGTCGATAATTGTCCAAAGCCACGATGTATTCCAATTGCTGAAGAGTCATATAAATAAATTTTATACGAATATAATAATTATTGATTTGATTGATAGCCTGTCGTCCACCATCTTTGTAGAAGCAAAAACGAAAACAACGAAGAATGGTAGAAGTAAAAGAAATGGAGAGAAAAGTAATCGCTGAGCAACTGAATGACTTGCTGGCTAATTATCAATTGATATACGGAAATGTACGAGGGTTTCACTGGAATGTAAAAGGGGAAAAATTCTTCGAGCTTCATGTAAAATTTGAGGAACTTTATAACGACTTATTTCTAAAAATTGACGAACTTGCCGAAAGAATCCTCACACTGGGCTTTACGCCCGTTCACTCTTTCGATGATTATTTGGAAATGAGTGAAATACAAGCCACGAAAAATGTAAGTTCAGCCCGAGAAACGGTACAATCCGTTTTGGACGGTTTACTCATACTTTTATCCAAGCAGCGACAACTTTTGCGTTTGAGTGGAGATAAAGAAGACGAAGGAACGAGTGCACTAATGAGCGATTACATTCGCGAACAAGAGAAATTGGTTTGGATGTACAGGGCTTTTTTAAGTTAAAAATGTACAAACAAAAGAAAACGGAGACCTAGTCAGGCCTCCGTTTTTTTATTCAAAGTATTTTGTTTTTACTGGTTGATTGCCGCAATACCTGGTAGTTCAATTCCCTCCAAGTATTCTAACATAGCTCCTCCACCTGTAGACACATACGATACCTGATCGGCGAGGTTGAATTGATTGATAGCGGCTACAGAATCTCCACCACCAATTAGAGAGAATGCTCCAGAGGCAGTTGCTTTGGCAATATCCTGAGCTACTGAAATTGTTCCTTGGGCAAAGTTCGACAATTCGAATACTCCCATGGGTCCATTCCACAAAATCAATTTAGAATTCAACAAGATTTCTGTGCAATCTTTGCGTGTTTGTGCTCCCACATCCAAGCCCATCCATCCGTCTGGAATTTGGCGAATATCCACCTCTTGAGTATTGGCTCCGTTATCGAACTTATCGGCAGCAATGGCATCCACAGGAATGTAGATGTTCACCCCTTTGTCCTTTGCTTTTGAAAGGATGTTCTTCGCTGTATCCAAATAATCATCTTCCACCAAAGAGCTTCCTACCTGTCCACCTTGAGCTTTCACGAAGGTAAAGGCCATACCACCACCTACTATTAAATTGTCGACTTTGTCCATCAACTTTTCGATAATGGTAATTTTTGATGACACTTTTGCACCACCAACGATTGCGGTAAGTGGTTTGTCGCTCGAGTTCAAAACCTTATCAACACTTTCGATTTCTGCTTCAATCAAGAAACCAAACATTTTGTCGTTCGGGAAAAACTCTGCAATAATGGCCGTAGAAGCATGAGCACGATGGGCTGTACCAAAAGCATCGTTTACATAAACATCTCCGTGTTTCGCAAGCTTTTGAGCGAAGTCTTTATCTCCTTTCGTCTCCTCGCTGTAAAAACGAAGGTTTTCCAACAACAAAACTTCACCAGCCTTCAAATCTGAACTTGCTTGAAAAGCTTCTTCTGAAATACAGTCGCTTACAAACTTTACTGACACACCTAGCACCTTTGACGTATGATCTACGATATGTTTAACTGAGTACTCTTGATCTTCTGCGCTTTTTGGTCTTCCCAAGTGCGTCATCAAAACAACAGACCCACCATTCTTCAAAATGTGATCTATCGTTGGTTTTGCCGCGCGAATACGAGTATCGTCAGTAACTTCAAAACTTGTTTTGTCCAAAGGAACATTGAAGTCCACTCGAATTAACGCTCTTTTCTCCTTAAAATCGTAGGTGCTAATTTTTGCCATTTTCTCAGATTTGATGCGCAAAATTAGCAAATTCTGCTAGCTATTTAGTGAGAAATAATCAGCTCGTGCTTGGCAAATTCCCCTTCGCTTCCTTCCCAGCGGACATGATAATTTCCCGCTTGCAGGGCACCGCAAAAGATTTGAAGACTTTCTGTAAGTGGCGTAATACATGTTTTCCAAACTTCTCGATTGTAATCGTCGGTTATGCGTAAAACGGTATTGCAGTCCTTGTGTTGATGAAACTGAACCAAAAGCGAATCCTTGCTCAAGCAGGTATTGAATAGACTAAAAGTGGAATCTTGACTTTCTTGACTGATGCCACACAAGGCGCTACTAAAGAGCAAAACAGTGGCTAAGAGTAGTTTGTAGTTTTTCAAATTCAGTAATTTAGTTGAAGCAAATATACGTCTTTCCTCAAACATGTCCGAACCCCAAGTTTTCAGTTTAAAGCAAGTTGTTTCCTCCATTCAAAAAACCTTTGAAGATCGTTACAAGCAAGCTTACTGGATCAAGGCGGAATTGCACAAACTGAATCATTACCCCAGCGGAAACTGTTTCCCCGAATTGGTTCAAAAAGAAGAAGACAAGATTGTGGCTCAATTGAACGGAACGATTTGGAAAGCAACATTTGATAAAATCAATCGCCGTTTTGCCGAAGTCGTAAAGGAGCCATTGAAGGAAGGAACAACCGTTTTATTGTTGGGTAGAATTCAATTCAATCCCATTTACGGCGTGAGTCTGCTCATCCTTGACATAGACCCCAACTTCACCCTTGGAGCCTTGCAAAAAGAAAAGGATGAAACCCTAAATACTCTGCAAAAGGAGGGAATATTGAACCGAAATCAATCATTGAGTTTTCCGGTTTTACCCAAAAGAATTGCCGTGATATCCGCCGCTTCCTCGAAGGGTTTATCCGATTTTCGCCAAGTGCTGGATCAAAACGACCGAGGTTATGTCTTCGTGACTCATTTGTTTCAAGCTTACTTACAAGGAGATGCGGCTGTGGACAGTATTCAGCGGCAGCTCCAAAAGATAGAGCAGCACAAGGAATTATTTGATTGTGTTGTAATTGTACGCGGTGGTGGAGGTGAGGCGGGCATGACCTGTTATAATAACCTTCACCTGTGCAGGGCCATTGCTACTTTTCCCTTGCCTATACTAACGGGTATCGGACATTCAACGAACATGACGGTTGCTGAAATGATTGCGTATCGCAACGGGATCACGCCAACAGAATTAGCTGAAATGTTGATTCGCTGCTTCCGCGATTTTGACGACCCTTTGCGAAGTTTGGAGGATCAACTCAAACGATTGAGTGTCGACCGAATACAAGATGCAAAGGAGGAATGGAAGAAACAGCGCGACATGATTCGAATTTATGCCAGTTCATTTTTGCAAAAACATCAACTCGAGAATAGAATTCTGAGGCAAATCTTGAAAGAACAAGCAGTGCTTCAAGTGGAAAGAAGTCGCAAGTCATTGGTTCATTTACAAGGGCAATTGCGCGATTCTGGAAAGGGATTTTTAGCTCAAGAAAGATTGAAATGGAAACAGTTGGACAAGGATTTTTCCCTCGGTTTGGCGCTGCGAATTCAAAACGAACATCAACTATTGGATCAAAACTTAAAGGAACTGAAGCGAACCAGCAGTCGATTGGTTGAAGCAGAAAATAAAAACCTGCTTCAAGTGGAAAGACAGGTAAAGTCCATGAGTCCCGATCAAGTTCTCAAAAGAGGTTTTTCCATTACGCTGTTGAACGGGCAATTAATTGGCCCAGAAAACAAGGCGAAGGAAGGGAGCAAAATCCTAACTTTAACGGCAAATCAAGATTTCGAAAGCACCATCACCAAGATTCAAGAAAAAAATGGCAAATAAAATATCTTACGACAAAGCATTTGAGGAACTACAGAAAATTGTCACCGATATGGAAGACGGTGAAATAGGTGTGGATGTATTGTCCGAAAAAGTAAAGCGAGCCTCTGAATTGATCAAAATTTGCAAGGAAAAACTGACTTCAACGGAAGACGATATTCAAAAGATTTTGAAGGATTTGGATTAAATACTTTTTGCAAAATCGGAAATTGCAAATAGCTTTAGGCATTCGATTAACCGATACAACATGCTATTTCGATTGACACTAACTACGCTTCTTTTGGCCCTATCCTTAGGGTGTTCAAAGTATAAAAAAGAAAAATGGGTCATCGAGGGAACACTTTACCAAGATTGTGACCTCCAAATCCCCTTCGAAGGACACGAAGTGGATGTTCGCTATTTCTACCGGAAGACATTAAGAAGGTTGAATTATTCGGCATCAACCAGCACAACTAACACAGGATATTTTAAAATTGAGTACGAGTCTGAAAAGAAACAAGCGGAGGATATGCAAATCATGGGCATTGAGGTTCCCTACAGACAAAACATTGATCTAGGCAGTTTTTCCAAACAAATTAATGCTTCAATCCAACTAAAGTTAACCAATGGTGAAAAGTTGACCAATAAGGATACGGTGGTTGTTTTTTTATCGGAAAATTTCAATACCACTGGATTTATTAAAATTCCCGGTCCTTTCACTTCGGTAGATTTGGGTACGTACCCATTGGTTCAGGCACGCAAAAATATTCAGTGGAAGAATGGCACCCTAGGCATTGAAGTGCCAATTAGGTATACCCTTTACAACAATAATGAAAAGAAGCGAATCGACTTTAAAGAGAGCTTTTTTATCACTACATGTGGGACCAATCAGCAAATGGTTATTACCAATTATATAAAACCCTGACGTCACAGACATCAGGGCTTTTTGTTTATAAGATTATTCCTAGTTCTCTTCTTCTTCGATCAACTCGTAACGGAGTTCCTTCCCTTTAACTGTTGCGGGTAGTCCATCTACTAACCAACGTGGGGCTGGCTGTTCCAACAAATAATGGTCGAAAAACTGACGCATGCGCAAACTCAAATCTCGTCTGTTGGCATCCTTCATCAGGTTGTGGTCATCCCCATTGTAGTTCAACATCCAGCATGGTTTACCAAGACGCTTCATTCCCGTAAACAATTCTATTCCCTGATACCATGGAACGGCTCCATCTTCGTCATTGTGCATGATCAACAAAGGAGTTTCCACCTTCGGTAAATGGAACAAGGGCGAATTTTCAATGTACAATTCAGGTGCCTCCCAAATGGTTTTACCAATTCGCGATTGCGTTTTTTCGTATTGGAATTGACGGTTCAAACCACTTCCCCAACGGATACCTCCGTAGGCAGAAAACATGTTGGCCACAGGTGCACCCGCCATAGCAGCCGCGTACCTATCGGTCATGGTTACCAGTTGAGCCGTTTGATATCCACCCCAACTTTGTCCTTGAAGTCCCATGCGTGTAGAATCGATATTGGGGTACAAGGCCAAGGCAGCATCTGTTGCTCCCATTATACAATTGTAAGCGCCTCTAGCTGGGTAACCTGGCTTGTATCGAATGTCTGGAATTAATACAACATATCCTGCCGAAGCATATTCTGTCGGGTAAATAATTGAAGCGGTTGGACGGGGTGAATAATGCCCATGGAAACGGTCGGTGTACAATTCGTAATAGTACACGATCATGGGGTATTCTTTCGCAGAATCGAAATCTTCCGGACGGTACAAGAGTGCCTGCAATTTTTGTCCATCTCTACTGGTATAATCGATGATTTCAACCTTGGCCCAATTGTAATCACTCTGCTGTGGGTTGGTAACGGAAATTCGTTTTTCGTTCTTAAAAGTCAAATCTGTTAAAAAGGCTTCTGGATACAATTCAAGACTAGATTTGCGAATTAGTACCTGATCACTTTTATCTGCCTTTTCGACTACATTGATTGCATGTGGGGTGCGGTACAATAATTTCATATCAAAGGAACCGTTGTTCTCAGTCCAAGAATATATCATTTCATCCTTGGTGCGTTTGTCGGTGCCCATTAGATAAATATTCTGCGATTCTACATAAACAGAATCTCTCGACCACTCTTTGAATCGCAATTCCACTTGGTTCTTTTTTCCGAATGTATTGGTTGCTGAAACCAACTTCTTGGTAGTGAAATCGTATTTCCATATATCAAATTCTGAAGTAATGTAGGCGGCAGTTTCATCACGGTTATAACCATAAATTCCGTAAGGGTAGGGAGTAAATGGCATTCCGTTGTTGTCTGATTGAAAATTGATGGAATCGGCACCGCAAGTCATGCAAAAGTCTTCCTTGCTTGCTACATCCATGTAGCGTTGTTTTTGACTCGCTTCGTCAAAATAGGTATACCAGCGACCGGTAGGAGAGAGTGATCCCCCCATTCCTACAGCTTTCTTTATCAATTGTTTTTCGCCTGTTTCAATATGAATCAGATAATGGTCCTCCAGATTGGGAACGGTCCAATTATAGGTTTGTTGATAGGGCAAAACATTGCTCCCCAAAAGGTATTTACCTTTCAGATTGGTATTGGCATAGGTTTTTATACTGTCGTTTTCCAATTGGCTCAAAACAAAAGTTTTCATGTTGAGAGCATAAAGATCACTCGCCGCTAGGTCTCTTCGTTTGGATAATAATTGCTGGGGCTGTAAGCGCTTATCTTGATAATGCCAAATATCCAAAACGGGTTTTTCGGAAGCAAGCAAACTATCTTCCGCTTCTTCTTCGTTCATGGCAGCAACCCCAAAATAGAGGTATTGTCCATCCTTGGTAAAAAGCAAACTCTGGTGTTCGCTTGGCATTCTTCCCGAACCGATTTCCATGTTGTTGGAGTCTAATGTCGAGTAACGCTTATCGTCTTTCAGGTCATACAAATACAAGCTGTAGTTTTTTGCTTTTGACGTATCTGCTGTTGCCAAGTAAGCAATGATATTTTCATTTGGAGAGAATGAGATTTTCGGAAACTTACTTGATGTAGTATCCAAAACGGTTTCTTTTTTATCTCTCAAATTCAAAGCAATTAGTTTGAAATGCTCGTCTTTGTCAATTTTTTGTTGGGTGATGTAATACAAGAACTTGGCAGAATCACCAATGCTGAAATCTGTCACATCTTTTACGCTCATGGAATAGTCTGAAGCAGGGTTAAAGATGTACATCAATTTTCCAGAAGAAGTAACTTTTGGTGCAGGCTTTTCATCCTTCTTTTTCTTCTTTTTGAAAAGACCTTTTTTCTTTTTGGGCTCCTCTTTTTTCTCGACATAATTGCTGTCGATGCTGTAGACCATCCATCCACCTTTTGAACTGTAATCGACCGATTTCAATTTTGGAATTTCAGTCATTTTCATGTCCGCCAAACGAATTACCACAAGTGTGTCTTTGGGCCAAAGTTTCTTGTCAACCTTCTTCAATTCACAGGTTCGGAGTGTATCAAAACCTGCGGTTCTGATGAAACTGAAATAACTTTCGTCGTCTGAAATGAACGCTTTTTCTCCTCTAGGAAAAGAGTCTAAAACGGCGGTTTGGGTATTGTATAAATACAAGTAACCATCTCCTCGATGCGGGTTAATTTCGTAGGTGATGAAATTTCCTTTGGAAGAAATCTTCTGACGAGATAGGCTTTTCCAATCACTGTATACGGTGTGATCCAACTTTTTCTTTTCTTGACCCCAAGCGGCAAAAGTCACAAGGGTTAATAGGGCGACAAAAATTTTCATTTGCTAATTAATTGTCCCACAAGATAAGTATTCACTTCAGTTTGTACCTCGTCCCCCAGCCTAAAGAAAGAATTCAGATGCTAGCCAATCGGCTAAAAGCTTGCCCTCGGGTGTAAGTGTGATGGTGTCTGATTGCAAACAAACCCAACCCTTGTCGCTATATTCCTTTACTTTTTGCGAAAAAGAAGCGGGAATTTCATGAATTGCACGAAGGTCATGAAGAGAAACGCCCCATTTGGTGCGGAGCCCAACCATGATTTTTTCGTTGAACCGATCCGCTTCACTTAAGTGTTCTACCTCCCAAAATTGTTCTCCTTTTTCCAACTTGGCCATGTATTGAGGATTGTTGGAAAGGTTCCATCTTCTCGTTTTACCGTCAAAAGAATGCGCGCTGGGTCCAATGCCAAGGTATGTTTTTCCCTGCCAGTAGGAGGTGTTGTGCTTGGAGTAATTGTCAGGCGAACAAAAGTTGGATATTTCGTATTGTTCATACCCATTTTGTGAAAGCTTTTGGATGAGGTACTGGAACTGATCGGCTTGTTCCTCTGGGTTGGAAGGAACTATTTCGCCAGCTTCAACTTTCTTTTCGAGGAGGGTTTTTTCTTCCACCGTTAAGCAATAGGCAGAAATATGCTGAACCCCCATATCTATTACGGTTTGAATTTGTTGGTCCCACGCTTCAATCGAAAATTGAGGGAGCCCATAGATTAAATCCACAGATATTTGAAGAATTCCAGCTTCCTTAGCCCAGGCCACACAACGGAGAGACTCTTCAGCCGTGTGCGCGCGATTCATCCAAGCCAAATCCTCGGCGCGAAAACTTTGCAGGCCAATACTGAGGCGATTAACCTTGGCTTCCTTCCATGATTTGAGCTTATCGGGAATGATATCATCTGGGTTGGCTTCTAGTGTAATTTCCGCCAGTGGATCTACCTGGTATTCCCTTTGAATGGTTTGCAAGATTTCCTGCAGTTCTTCCGCTTCCAGTAAACTGGGCGTTCCCCCACCAAAATAAATCGTTTGGATTATTTCTTTCGTTTCATTTTTTCGTTCAACGAGCTCCTTACAAATGGCATCAACCATGCGAGATTGGTAACTTTTGAACTGCGTGCTGAAATGAAAATCGCAGTAGCTACAGCGCTGCTTACAAAAAGGAATATGTAGGTAAATCCCAGCCATAGCGCAATATTACGAACAATGAGAAGAAAGGCTGAATAAATATTTGTCTATCAGATTATTTACTTTAAATTGCAAGGACTCGAAAACAAATACGTGAAGAATTTTTCTGAAAATAAAGACGAGATAAACAGAGAGTTAGCCCAATTCATCCAAACGCTGAATGAGGTTCTTCCCCGCTATTCCATGTTGCTGAAAAAGATGCACATGAACGATAGCGAATTGAAGGAATTAGGTGAATTGGAACATTTTTTAATTGAGATAAACGCCAAGATTACCGAAATAAAGAACATGTTGGAGCACGACTTATTTGGGTATTCAATTGACTATTATTACCAACTCAAAACAAAGGCTGGCGAAGGGAATAAAGAAGCACTTTTGAAATTAGAAAGACTGCGTGAAGCCTTTAGAGAATCCCTTAAAGGCGACACCTTGATGATTTGGAATTAATCCCATTTTACAACCACCTTTCCCGTACTTTTTCCATCTGCTAAAAGGTTGAATGCTTCGGTAAATTCACCCACTTTAAACGTACCACCAACCTGGGGGTGAAGTTTTCCTTCTTCTGTTAAGCGAACAACATTTACCAAACAGGAGCGAAGAACATTCGGCTTGAAGTCGGCAATTTTCAACATGTTTACTCCCAATACACTTTTGGAACGCATCATGTAGCCGATGGGCAGTGGGCGCCCCATTTTTCTCAAGAAATTCAAAGCCGACAAAAGTCCCCATTTGCCAGAACTCAACTGTGAACCACCAAATAAAAATAAGCGTCCACCCGAACCCAAGAGCTGAAAATCCTTTTTAAAACTGTCGCCAGCCACTGGGTTGTACGAAATATCCAGGCGTTCCTTTCCCAAAAGTTGGTTGACTTGCTGGAAATAGTCGCCTTTCGAGTAATCGATCACCTGATCTGCGCCAAGTTTTTTAACAAAGTCGGCTTTTTTTGAAGAACCAATTTTTGCGTAAACAATGGCTCCAGCGTTCTTGGCCATTTGAATTAACAAACTACCCACTCCTCCAGCGGCTGCGTGAATCAGAACACGCTCACCTTGCCGAATAGGAGATAGATAATGCGCCATATAATAGGCCGTAACGCCTTGTGTACACAGAGCCAACATAAAGCCAGCGTCGGCAGTTTCGTCAATAAGAGTAAAGGCATACTCCTCCGTAATGACATGTTTGGAATAGCCACCAAAGCGACAAAAAGCAAGTACTCGTTGACCGATTAAATCCTCCGAAAGATCCGATCCCACTTGAACAATTTTTCCGACCACTTCGTAGCCTATAACACAGGGTCTGGGTGGTGCTTCGCGGTAGAGACCGTTGCTTGCCATAACATCGGCGTAGTTAAGACCAAAGGCCTCACTTTCGATGAGAACCTGTGTGGATTGAAGTTCTGGAAGACTCCATTCCTGACGCAAAAAGGCTTGTGCTCCTTTTTTATTCTTTTGAAGTACGAGAGCTTCGCTTTTCATTTTTCTTGTTTTTTCCTTCAATTACCACTACAATTTCGCCCTTGGCAGGAGTTTGTTCAAAAAAAGCAAGCAATTCAGCTGCCGTTCCTCTGTGGAAGGTTTCGAACATTTTGGAAATTTCTCGAACGACACAAACATTGCGGTCCTCCCCCAAATACTCCATGATTTCGCTCAAACATTTGTTGATTCTATGCGGCGATTCGTACAACACAATGGTTCTTTCCTCTTCTTGAAAACCCAACCACTTGGTTTGTCGACCTTTTTTATGCGGCAAAAACCCTTCAAAAACAAAACGATCACAAGCTATTCCACTCCCTACAAGGGCGGGAACAAAGGCTGTTGGACCAGGCAAGCACTCCAATTCAATATCGTTTTCCACACAAGCACGAGCCAATAAAAAGCCCGGATCCGAAATGCCAGGAGTGCCGGCGTCTGATACCAAAACCGTCACATCATTGGCCTTGATTTTCATCAACACATTTTCCAGGGCGCGATGTTCGTTGTGCGCGTGAAAAGGAGCAATGGGTTTTTTGATTTCAAAATGAGCTAAGAGTCGATTGGTCACACGTGTATCTTCGGCAAGAATGTAGTCGCATTCTTTCAAGGTACGCAAAGAGCGAAGTGTGATATCTTCCAAATTTCCAATTGGTGTAGGAACCAGAACCAGTTTAGCCATGGACGAATTTTTTAGCAAAGTAACGGTTTTCACAGGAGCTATAAGCCTTGCAATTCCGAAAACCCGTGTTCTTAATTTAAATTCAGTCTAAATTCGCTCTGAAACCCACCTTATGACGGAAGTGTGACAGTTTTCTGACAAAGCGAGAGTACATTTGTGGAGTAGTCGTTATCAGATGCTTCAGAATTTTCAAATAATTGCCTTTACACACGCCAACTTGGATGTTACCATGATCGGTAATTTGCACATTGAAGATGGGCAGTTTGAAAGTCGATTGAATGCAGTAAAATCCCATTTTTCTTGGTCTGAGTTTTTGTTTCTATCTACCTGTAACAGAGTGGAGATGGCTTTTGTGGGTCCAGCTATGGACACTGTAGATAAGCGTTTGGAGTTGTTGACCTACATGTACCCAGACTTGGATGCATCTACTCGAGTAGAACTTGCAGAAAAGTCCAATTACTTCCAAAAAGACAAGGCGGTAGATCATCTCTTCCGCGTGGCATCTTCCATCGATTCTATGGTAGTAGGAGAGCGTGAGATCATAACTCAGGTTCGAAATGCCTATGAAAAATGTGCCTCACATCAGCTTACAGGCGATTTTATTCGCTTGGTGGTGAAGCAAACCATTGCCATTGCCAAAAAGGTGTATACTGAAACGGATATTTCTAAAAAACCAGTCTCTGTGGTTTCATTGGCTTATCAGCGAATGAAGGAGTTGAACATTCCGTTGGATGCACGATTTTTGGTAGTCGGAGCTGGGGTAACCAACACCACCTTGAGTCGCTTTCTTAAAAAGCACGGTTACAGCAAGTTCACAGTCTTCAACAGAACCTTCTCAAAGGCAGAAAGTTTAGCAGCAGAATTGAAAGGAAGAGCCTTTTCTTTGACAGAATTGCCACAGTATACGGAAGGATTTGATGTATTGATTGCCTGTACAGGTACCGATCATCACTTGGTAACTCCTGAATTGTACAAGACACTTTTGATGAATGAAACGGACAAGAAGTTGGTCATCGATATAGCTATTCCACAAGATTTGGATCCAACGATTATCGATGAGCACAATGTGCACCATATTTCCGTTTCTTCCCTTCAAAAAATTTCAGATCAAAACTTGAAGGAACGTTCCTCTGAAATTGTAAAAGTGGAACAAATGATCGACGAGGCATTGAATGACTTCCAAAACATTCATCGCGAACGCAATGTGGAATTGGCTATGCGGGAAGTACCGCAAACGGTTAAACAGATTCGCTCTACTGCCATGAACGAAGTATTCCGCAACGAATTGGAAACCTTAGATGATAATTCGAAAGAATTACTCGAAAAGATAATCGGCTACATGGAGAAAAAATACATGAGCGTTCCCATGAAAATGGCCAAAGAAATCCTGCTCAAAAATCAATAAAATGCGCAAAATCGTTATCGGCTCTAGAGGGAGTGATTTGGCCTTATGGCAAGCTAATCATGTGAAAAACCAACTAGAGAACTTGGGACATGAGGTTGAAATAAAAATCATTGTAACCCAGGGCGATGCCATCCAGCACCTTTCATTTGACAAATTGGAAGGGAAGGGTTTTTTTACCAAGGAAATTGAAAAAGAGTTGTTGGATGAAAGCATTGACTTAGCCGTGCATTCACACAAAGACTTGGAAACCAATCCACCTGCTGGTTTAACCATTGCTGCTGTATCGGAAAGAGAAAACCCAGCCGATTTACTCTTGGTATTGAAGGATAAAACGGATACTACGAAGGTTTTTGACTTGAAAGAAAACCCGATAGTTGGTACTTCTTCAGCTCGCAGAAAAACACAAATGTTGGCTTTCAGACCAGATGTTCAAATCAAGGATTTGAGAGGAAATGTACCGACTCGAATAGAAAAACTGCGTAGCGGACATTACGATGCAATTTTGCTAGCGAAGGCAGGCGTTGATCGACTTGAAATTGACCTTTCGGAGTTTCATGTATACGAAATGAATCCGACTCAATTTGTTCCAGCACCCGCCCAAGGTGTATTGGGCTTGCAAATCCGTGAGGGAGACGATCGAATGGCTGAAGTAATGTCGCATTTACACAATGCAGAGGTTTATAGTCAAATTCGTTTGGAGCGCCTGATTTTGAACAAGATGGAAGGAGGGTGTCAGCTTCCGCTAGGTGTTTATTGTTCGAATAATGAAATCTTCGTATCTTATGCAAAGCACGCGAATCTTCCTGCAAAAAACTACCGTTTTGATGTGGTAAATGCAGACCAAGATGTTCAGCGGATTGTTGATACATTGAAGGAACAATGAGAATTTTTATCACCAAACACGAAAAAGAAACACAATTACTTCAAGCGTTTTGTCAGGACAGAAAATGGGACCTGGAAAGTCAGTCGTTGGTCGACTTGAGACTCAATCCAGATTACGAAAACCCAACTGATTTTGACTGTATATTTTTCGGCAGCAAGAATGCTGTTGAGTTTTATTGTTCTCAGTTTACCGTGCCCAGACACGTGTCGATAGCCTGTGTGGGTTCCTCCACTTCCAATCAAATTATCAATCACGGCTGCAAACCGCAATTCATAGGTAAAAAAAGTGGCGACCCGAATCAAGTGGCCATCGCCTTCAAGAATTTTTTGGGAAACCGAACCTGCCTCTTTCCCCACTCCAATAAAAGTTTAGGTACCATCGCCAGTTTGGTTCCCGAAAAGCAAAAGATTGAACGGGTACTTTATTTCAACAACAGTGAGCCCAAGGTGGTGCAAGTGGCTGATGTTTATGTCTTTACAAGCCCCACGAATGTTCGCAGTTTTTGCCAATTGAACAATCCTCCCGCTTTGGCCATATCCATTGCTTGGGGGCAATCAACAGCAGAAACCATGCTCGAAAACAACATTCAACCTACCTACATCTTGAAGAATGCACAATTCAAGGAATTAATTGACGTTTTGTGTCAAGTGAATTAGTTCTCATTCCCTTTCTGGATGTACGAGGAATTCATTGAATAATCGTTATTTTTGACAAACAAATTAGAAGAGTTATATGGGTTGTGCGAGTTGTAGCAGTGGAGGAGGAACTCCACGCGGATGTAAAAACAACGGCACTTGTAGCTCTGGCGGATGTAACAAATTGGAAGTGTACGACTGGTTGGCAAACATGGCCTTACCAGCAGGACACGTCCCTTACGATATACTAGAAGTTCGTTTCAAAAATAGTCGCAAAGGCTTTTATAGAAACACGAAAAATTTCCCGTTACAAACTGGCGACGTAGTTGTCGTAGAAGCCAGTCCGGGTCACGATGTGGGAGTAATCTCTGCATCGGGAGAACTAGCCAGAATACAAGTCCAAAAGAAAGCTCCTGGGTTAAAACCAATCGAGGCGAAGAAGATATTTCGCATTGCGAATCAGGAGGATATTGAGAAATGGACCAAGGGTCGATCGCTGGAAAAAGAACTGATGTTCGAATCCCGAACGCTTGCCCTGCGTTTGAATTTGGAAATGAAAATTTCCGATGTAGAGTACCAAGCCGATCTTACGAAAGCAACATTTTATTACACGGCAGATGGTCGGGTAGATTTTCGCCAGTTGATCAAAGACATGGCAGAAAGTTTCAAGATTCGCATTGAAATGCGTCAGATTGGCGCACGTCAGGAAGCTGCTCGCTTGGGTGGTATTGGGTCTTGTGGCCGTGAATTGTGTTGTTCCACTTGGTTAACAGACTTCCGTTCGGTATCGACTTCTGCTGCGCGTTATCAGCAATTGTCACTGAATCCACAAAAATTAGCCGGACAATGTGGAAAATTGAAATGTTGTTTGAATTACGAGTTGGACATGTACATGGAGGCTTTGAAGTCTTTCCCACGTTCAGACACTCGTTTGCATACAGAGAAAGGAACGGCATATCATATCAAAACAGACGTCTTTAAGCGTCAGATGTGGTTTGCTTATGAAGATAGTTTTGGTGGTGGATTAATTCCATTGTCGCCTGAGCGCGTAAGTGAAATCATTTCCCAAAACAAGGCGGGCAAGAAGCCTGCAGATTTAAAAGACTTTGTTGAAGTTGTTGAAGTCAAAGAGCCGGATTACACCAATGTAGTAGGGCAAGACTCTTTGAACCGTTTCGATGGTTTGATGACCAAGAAGAAAAAGAAACGCAAGAAGAAGCCCAGAACTGCTGGAGATGCTTCGCAGAATCAGGCGTCACAGAAACCAACGGCCAATGCCAACTCGAACAAAGGACCTCAAAAGCCAAGATCGGCTAATGCCAATAAGCAAGGAGCAGCTCAAGGACAAGGGAATGATGACAAGCCAAAAAGAGCTCCTCAGCGTTCGAAAAAGAAGCCGAATGGGCCAAAGCCTGAGCCAAAAGGACCTAGAAATTTGCTAGACGAAGCCAAGACCATCCAACCGAAACAGGAAGGAGGAGAAGGTAAGACTCAGAATAGGAAACCCAAACCAAGAAGAAAGAAGAAACCACAGAATAACAACAATGGTGAAAATCAAAATCCTTCCTAAGCTTCTTCTAGGGCTAAGTATAATTTTCGCAATGGCTTCCTGTAATACGGAAGCCTTGTACGATAAATCGTATTCGTTCGAAAAACATGTCTGGACCCAAAAGGTGAAACCCACTTTTGTTGTAGAAGTGATGGATACGACCAAGTTTTACAACGTTGACTTCACCCTGCGCACCACTACGGAATATCCCTTTAGTAATATTTGGATGAACATTGCCATGCGGTTGCCAGATGGGTCTCAATTGAGAAAGCCTTACGAACTGAAAATTACCGATCAGAATGGATGGTTGGGAACCAAGTCGGGAACAATGGTTGAAACCATTTTGAGTTTCCCGAAAAGCAAGCTGCCGCAGAAAGGAAAATACACCTTTACAATTGAGCAGGCTACTCCAGAACAAACAGTTGTAGAGGTATTGGATATCGGACTTCGCGTTAGCGAGGCCAAAAAGAACTAGGCTTTCTTAAATAGTTTGACCAATTTTTTTCTAAACAGTAAGAAAAGGAGAATGTAAGGAATGGTCATCAGGAAGAGAATTCCTTTGTTGATATTCGTTCCAAAAGAAGCCTCATCCACCTCAGCCCCTTGCTCCGCTAGCATTTTACACTGAGAACATCCCTGCGCATAATAATCGATGCAGAAAAGAAGCGCGAAGGCGAGAAGTAAAAAGTATTTCTTATTCATGCGGTAAAGATACGAACTAGTTGGCGGCCAAAAAATTAGACATGTATCTTTTTCTCCGAGCTCGAAATTTAAAAATTGGCTTTTCTTCTAACTTTGTAATATGAACAAAACCCTTGTGATTTTTGCAGGATTGATTCTTGCCTTGTTTACTGCGACATCTTGTGGTTCGGATGAGCCAAAAAACATTGTGGAAACGGATAACATTGACAGTCTTGTAATGAAGTATCCGGACAGCGTTGAGATATTGATTCGACACGGTCGCTTTTACAGTGATAATTACAAGTACAAAAAAGCCCTACCGAGTGCAGCGAAAGCGTTTCGTTTGGATTCGAACAATTTGGACGCCCGTTTGCTCTATGCTCACGTGATGAATAATAAAATGGATCGTACGGTAGAAGAGGTGATGACAGCGAGAAGACACTTTGCTGTAGTTCACAAAGCTCAACCGAAGAACTTGGAAGCCTTGGTGAGTTTGGCAAGTACTTATAGCTATGTGGAGGATTTTGAAACTTCTTTCCAATACCTCAATGAAGCCTTGAGAATGAACCCGAAGTATCGCGATGCTTATGTGATGAAGGGAACAAACTATATGCGAATCGGTAAGACCGACTTGGCAAAATCTAGTTATGAAACAGCCGTGCAGCAAGATCCTGAATTCTATGAGGGATATCTTTTCCTTGGAGCACTGTACCAATCAGAGGGAAATCCAATTTGTACGGAGTACTATATCACTGCCACCAAGATCAAGCCAGATGATTTGGAACTGCAGTATTCATTGGCTTATGCATACCAGGAAATGGGGCAATACGATAAGGCAAAGGAGACTTATAGACACATGCGAACGATGGATTCTACCTATGCCATGCCGGTGTTTCAATTGGGTTACATCAAGCAGTTTTATGAGGATGATATAGATAGTGCCATGGTTTATTACAACCAAGCAATCGTAATGGAGCCACGTTTCGTAGAAGCTTGGCATAATTTGGGATATTGCCACGAATTAAAAAGCGATCGCCTCAAGGCTCTTGCGGCCTACAGCAAGGCGTTGAAATACAATCCAAATTTTGAAAAGTCTCGCGAAGCGGCAGATCGTTTGAGATGATTAGAAATCAACAAAGAGCAGTAGTAGAAGCCTTTATTCCTTTGTTAGGTTATTTCTGGTTTCAATGGTCCCTTAGTTACATTGTTTTTTTCTTGATGTTGGACTTGATAGCTAGAGAAATAAGCCTGCATATCTCAGCGAATAAAATTTACAAAACCCAAGGAGGCAAACCAACCAATTGGATTCGAAAAGGAGGTCTTTCATCCTGCTTGGTAGTCGCCACAATTGCAGGTTGGTTACTATTGATGAAGTTTCAAGTCAAAGGCTTCGTACTTGCGGACCAATTGTGGAATTTTTTGGCGGAAAAAGAATGGGGAATTTCCCAGGGGTGGCTACTTGTTCCCCTGATCGTTTTAAGTGTAATTAGCTCCTTTAAGTTGGAGTTCTTAAGATTTGAATTGCACAAAAAAGTGAATCAAACAGGTTGGTGGAAACCTCAGGTGTTTGCCGCCAAATCTCAAGCCCTTTCCATGATATTTGCTTGGATGATTTATCCACTAGGGGAACTATTCGTGGTGCTTTGGATTGCCGCCACACCACTGATTAGTCAAAAAATCGCCGATTTTATTCGTTCGCGTTCTTCAACACCAAACGGGCTGTCTCGGTAGTTTTTTGTTCCATTAATATTTTCTTGTCAACTTGAACTCGAGCTATGGTCGCATCATCATAGTGACGGATGGTTACCAATTCAAGATTCTCTTCGACGTGTAAAAGGTAGTTGTTCTCAAACAAGCCAAGTAGTTGAGATAAGTCTATCTTGGAGCGATCCAACAAAATTTGAAAGCTCAAAGCTGAGTTTTGCATCACATTTATTTTAGCATTGGCCTGAGCCAAGCGATTGAAAATATCGCTCAGATTTTCTTCTACAATAAAGGAGAAATCACGAGGAGTGATGCTGATCAAAACCTGGTCCATTTTAAAGATAAAGGAAGGAATGAGTTGATCCTTACTGTCGTCTTCTTGAATGGCTGTTCCTTCCGCGTGCGGGTCAATAAAGGACTTAACATAAAGCGGAATTCCTTTGTTTTGCAATGGCTTCACCGTTTTTGGGTGAATAACAGAGGCTCCATAGTAGGATAGCTCGATCGCTTCCTTAAAGGAAATTTGATCCAACTTGATGGTGTTGTCGAAATATTTCGGGTCGGCGTTGAGCATACCGGGAACATCCTTCCAGATCGTCACATCTTGAGCGCCTACACAGAAAGCGAATATGGCTGCTGTAAAGTCGGAACCTTCGCGCCCAAGCGTGGTTGTTTTAGCGTCGGTTGTGTGGCCGATAAAACCTTGGGTAACTTGAATGTCGAAATTGGAGAAATGAGGAAGAAAATTTTGTTGTATCAGTTCTTCAGTTGTACGCCAATCGATGTCTGCTTCTCGAAACTTGTGGTTGGTGCGCACCAATTTGGTGGCATCTGCCCAACGAGCTTTTTGACCTTCTTTTTGCAAAAAGGCGGCTACGATATGAGTAGAAATAATTTCTCCTAAAGAAACCACTTGATCATACAATTCATTGTAATTGCGACGCTCGTGGTTATCCATGTTTTCCAAACGATCAAAAATCATTCGGATAGTACGGTGGATGTCTTCTTCCTCAGCACCAAAGAGGTCGGCAAGAATGTCGTCGTGAAAACTGCGAAGGAATTCAACCTGTTTACGCAAAGCATCGTGATCTTTTTCCCATATGAACTTAACAACTTCTTCAAGTGCATTGGTTGTTTTACCCATAGCGGAAATTACGACGATGCGTTTTTCTCCTTCAAATAGGCGTAAAATCGATGATACATTGCGCACGGCATTGGGGTCCTTCACTGAGGCCCCTCCAAATTTGAAAACCCTCATTTTCTATTAACTTAATTTATCTGATAAAATGCGCATCTCGATAACAGGTGAAATGCGCTCGTATAAGATGTTGTAAACCGCTTCCAAAATAGGCATCTCAACCTTGAATTTGCGGTTTATTTCCATAACAGATTTGGTGGCATAATATCCCTCTGCAATCATGTCCATTTCCAGTTGTGCAGTTTTTACAGAATAGCCTTTTCCAATCATGAAGCCAAAGGTACGATTTCGAGAAAATTTGGAATAAGCCGTCACCAAAAGGTCACCTAAATAGGCAGAGGTCTTTACGTCGCGGTGAATGGGACTAACTACGTCAATAAAATTTTCCAATTCAATGATGGCATTGGCAATTAGCACCGATTGAAAATTATCACCGTAACCCAACCCAGCGCATATCCCTGAAGCCAAAGAGTATACATTCTTTAGTACGGCGGATATTTCAGTTCCAAATAAGTCATCCGACAAATTGGTTTTGATATAGCGGCAAGCCAAGGCATTGGCCATGATTTCGGCATTCGAATCATCCGGACACGCAATGGTTAAGTAGGACAATCGTTCCAAAGCAACTTCTTCGGCATGACAAGGTCCACAAATAATACCGATGTTGTCGTATGGTACTGCAAAGGTTTTGTGGATGTATCGCGCCGGTATGGCATTGAATTCGGGAACAATACCTTTAACTGCAGAGTACACAATTTTGTTTTCAAACTCTTCAGGTCCAATGCCCTCGAAAATTTTGGTCAAAAAAGCCGAAGGAGTGGCAATGATGATAACCGAAGACTGGGCGATAACCTCACGCAGATTCGTTGTAACATTGATTTTGGCCAAGTCAAACTCTACCGACTGAAGGTAGCGTGGGTTTTTGTGATACTTTAATATGTGGTCTACGGCTTCTTCGCTGCGCATCCACCAATTAACGACGGTTGCGTTATTGCAAAGTATTTTGGTGAGTGCCGTTGCCCAACTACCTCCACCGATTACGCCTATTGTATGCTGTTGCTCCATTTGCTGATGCAAAAATACGCAAATCTACAAGCATGTATGAAAAATGTGGGTTTCTGTTAAAAAATCGATGGGATTAAAGGTGTTTTCATTCGTTGTTTTAAACCAACCGTTTATCCTGATTCTAAGTGGCTTGGTGTATTTCCGAGCTTTTGAGCAGGATCTACGCTCTATCTTTGTGGCAACTAACGTTCACTGGAACGAAATTTCATAACCAATCGAAAAAACTCATTCTTCCCGGAATGAGTTTTTTTTGTGTACAAAAAAACGGCTGAACCTAGGGAACAGCCGCTTTAAACGATATGCAATTATTCTTCCTCTACAGCAACACTGACTTCGCTATGAGAAAGAGCTCCTTTTATCTTAGCTTCGAGCTCCTCGGTTAATTCTGGATTGTCCAGTAGGAGGTTTTTAACAGAATCGCGTCCTTGTCCCAATTTGGTTTCGCCATAGGAGAACCAAGATCCACTTTTCTTCAAAATATTGAGTTCAACACCCAAGTCGATGATTTCACCAACTTTTGAAATTCCTTCTCCAAACATGACATCAAATTCTGCCTTGCGGAAAGGGGGTGCAACTTTGTTTTTAACCACTTTCACCTTCACGCGGTTACCAATGTTTTCGTCACCATCTTTAATTTGGTTCGCACGACGAATATCGATTCGGATGGATGAATAAAACTTCAAGGCATTACCACCTGTGGTTGTTTCTGGATTGCCAAACATTACGCCAATCTTGTCGCGCAACTGGTTGATGAAAATGCAGCAACAGCCTGCTTTGTTAATGGAAGCCGTGAGTTTACGAAGTGCTTTGGACATCAAACGTGCCTGCAGACCCATTTGAGAATCGCCCATTTCTCCTTCGATTTCGGCTTTTGGAGTTAAGGCAGCAACCGAGTCCACAACGATTAAGTCAATAGCGCCTGATCGAATCAAATTGTCGGCAATTTCTAAGGCTTGTTCACCGTTGTCTGGTTGTGATATAATAAGATTATCAATGTCTACACCCAATTTGGCGGCATAGAATTGGTCAAAGGCGTGTTCAGCATCGATGAAGGCTGCAATTCCACCTTGTTTTTGAACCTCTGCAATGGCGTGAATAGCCAAGGTCGTTTTACCCGATGATTCCGGGCCGTAAATTTCAACGACTCTGCCCTTAGGGTAACCATTTACACCCAAGGCGAGATCCAAAGTCAAAGATCCTGTTGGAATTGTGTCAACTTGTACAACAGGGTTGTCACCAAGTTTCATTACGGTTCCTTTACCGTACGTTTTGTCAAGCTTCTCCATAGTCAGCTGGAGCGCTTTGATTTTGTCAGGGTTGATTTCTTTATTTGCCATATCGTTTATGTTTTGCAATTGCTTGCGATTGTGATACAAAGATTGTGGGTGTAGAACGTAAGCGATTTACGTAGTACTATTTAATTTCAAAACCTTGCAAAATTTCTTCTGCGTGGGCCTTTGTTTTGGGTTTGGTTATGATTTCCTGAATTATACCTTCTTCATTGATTAAAAAGGTAGTGCGATGTAGGCCGTCGTAGGTACGCCCCATGAATTTTTTAGGTCCCCACACACCAAATAGATCGATTAATTTCTTGTCTTCATCGACCAACAGAGGAAAGGGGATGCTTTGTTTTTCGATGAAACGAAGATGTGATTTTTCACCATCTGGACTTACACCGAGAATTTCTATTTGATGCTTTTTGAGCTCTTCATAATGATCGCGCAAATTGCATGCTTGATTAATGCACCCGGGAGTTTGGTCCTTCGGATAAAAATAAAGAGCAAGCTTCTTTCCTCTGAAGTCCGAACTTTGGACAGTTTCGTTATTCTGATTTTTTGCGCTCCAATCAGGAGCCTTTTCTCCTACTTTTACTTTGATCATTTTGACGAAATTATAATCAAATATACTGATTAAATTTTAATCAAAAAGAAAAGTGAAGTTTTACTTTCTTAACAAAGAAACGTGTATAGGGTTCAGTTCGTGTGTTTTCTGGTTTGTTGAACCAAATAAACACTTTGTAGTAAAAGGTGAATAACAAAGCACAGAATAAAAAGGAGCGCTTGTTTGAAACTCTCTGGAATTTTTAAATAGACAATGGCGGCGATAATGGAGAGGGCAGATAGCATTTGAACGGTGGTGGCAATCATGAACCTACCGACAAATTGTGAGGGTTTGCTTTTAACAAACAAAATGGCGCAGCCTACACCTACAATCGCTAAGAGGCTATAAAGAAAGAAGGTTTGTTCCGAGCTCGTGTAAAATAAACGGGTGATGAAGTAAGAGACGAGTTGAACAAAAAGTGCAACTAGGGTAAAAAGTAGATTTTTATTCATCGTCTTTCGACATTTTGATAACTTCTCGAATGACCAAGTAGAGGCCGATACAAACGCCTAGCAGACAAAATATGACCGTGTACAAGGTACCTGGTGGATCTTCTTTGCGGTCTAAATAAACACCGAGCCACGAAAACAATCCGATAATAACAGCCATTTGCATGCCTAATCCACTGAAGCGGACGAATTTATTGGGCCCTTCGTTTTTCATTTAGTACACGATATCTTCGGGTTGATTTTTCTTGTTGTTGACAGGGACTTGTTTATTGGAACTACTTTTTCCACCCATGTCACAGTTCCCCAAAAATATTGCTCCTTGATTGATTTCAATTTTAGCCGTGCGAATGTTACCTTTTACCTTTGATTTTTCGCGAAGGATAAGCAAAGAATCAATCATTAAATCTCCATCCACAGACCCTTCTACATCTGCTTCGTTGCATGTTAAATTTCCTTTGATGTGCGCGTTTTCACCAATTACCACCTTGGCAGCACAGGAAACATTACCTTGAACTTCGCCATCTATACGGATGTTAGAATCAGCAATGATGTCACCTACAATCTTGGTTCCTTCTACGATTCGGTTCAAACGATCTGGACTTTCGAAATAGGATTTGTCTTTTTTCTTGAGCATGGTGTAATGGGTTTAATAATATTCTAAGAAGAAATCTTCGTATTCCTGTAATTTCTGTGTTTCAAACAGAATACGCAAGTTTTCCTGTGTAATGGCTATGATTTTAGCGTTCTGCAAGTCGAATAAGTGCTTTCTTGTTTTTTGGTAAACGCGGATGTACTCTTTGGCTTTCAGGTCGGTGTCGAAATCTTCTACTAATACGATACTTTGTGTGGTACCGTAAATTTTGGAAGACACTTTCAATCGATCTCTGGAGAAAAATTCTCGTGAGAAATCGGATATTTTAGATTTGGCCAGTCCTGTATTTTCATCTTCAGGCAAGAAAATCATGACATACATTTTGGCCTTGTCGTTGTATTTGTAAATGCTCTTGTTTGAGAAATCATCTTTCGTAAAAGTGGAATATCCGTTTTCCAAGATGCTAAGCATTTCCTTAGCTCGGGTGGCTTCGTCTGTATTTGGATATTCGGCAATAACGAGCTCAAGTGTTGGTTTCATGGTAGACTTGTCGGCATTCAATCGACCCTGACACATGGCTTTCAACAATATGTACTTCGAGCGAAAGGCATTTGTTGGTTCATTGGCGATGATGTTCTCAGCCTTGGTCAGTACAGGATAATACAAACCAGAACTGTAGCGATTCAGTGCTTGCACATATTCCTTTTCGGCAAAGGCGTCCATTTCCTTTTTCTTGATGAAGTAGTCGGGGTCGCGCAGATAGTTGGCGTAATCCGAATTGGGATAGTTGTTCAACAAAAAGCTTTTGTTCACCGAGGCAATGGTTGGGTTGGTTTTTTCGTTCATTCGGTACAACTCAAATGCAGACATCGGTTTGTATTCCGATTCCCAACTTTTCTCCAATACGCCATTAAATTGTTTGGCAGCGATGGCTGGTTCGTTCAACTGATCCTTGTAAATAATTCCAGCATCGTAGAGCGCTTTGCACAACTTGGTTTGGGAAGCGGCGATGCTCGAGTCGTTTAGAGGAACATCCTTCATGAGTTGCTCAACGGTTAAACTATCAATAGGTGGTTTGGACACCGATGCAGCATCTCCATCTCCACTTTCGTTGCCCGTAGAATCGTCTATATTGATGTTGTTCGCCATCACGATTTTCTCACTTCTACGCCAGTTGTCTTCGTCTTCTCGAACACCCCACTGTCGTTTGAAATCATCAAAGCCTTCTGCTCGTGTTTTGGCATTTCTGAAGTACCATTTGCTTCCACCCTGTGTTTGATTGAAAGCGCTTTCATTTTTGGCTAACTCGGCCAATTTTTCCGCCTCTTTTTTCTTTCGGATGCGCTCGCGTTCTTTTAATATCTCAATAACATTTTCCACATAAGCAATGCGCTCCGATTCCCCCATGGCAGAAATTCGCAAGAGACTGTCTTCTCGTTGGGCTGATTCAACGGCCACCACCAGGTCATTCAGCTTCAAAGCCTTGTTTCGAATACCCTCTGCATTGGGATAAGTTTCAGGCATAAACTGAGCGCAACTATCGTAGTACTTTTGGGCAATGACGTAATTTTTTTCTTTGAATCGAAGGTCACCCATTTGCTCGTAGGCCATTGATTTTTGACGGGCGTTAGAAGTGGAGTAAAAAGCAGAAGCAGTCAAATAAACGAAGGTTTGCTCCTTGTTGTTTTTCTCCAATTCAATTTGCGCAAGTGCGTAATAAATTTGGTCTCTGTACTCTGCATTTTTAGCATCCTTGAGCATTTTGTTGAGATCCTTGATCAATTTTTCGTTGGCTCCCAAGAAGGCGCGTTTCAATCGAGCGCTAAAAGCCATGTCGTATGGCGCATTGCATTTCAATACTTTGGCATAGTAATCCTGCGCATTAATCCGGTTCCCTTTGGCTTCTTCTAATTGTCCGAGAATAAAGTAAATGCGAGCTTTGTCTTTCTTTTTCTTAATAACCTCCAATGCAAGTTCCAAGTTTTCGATCAACTTGTCATCTTCTTTTTTGGCTTGATGATATTGCGCTCTGGTGAGGTAGTATACCGGATAAAGTTCTCTAGGAACCCTGGCTTGCTCTTTTTCTCCTTTTTTCTTCTTCTTGTCGAATTTTGCCTTTAGTCGATCAAGGGCCGAAATTTCCTTTTGGTCTTCGATGGCTTGCTTGATAGCATCCAGATGAAAACCCGCTTCAGTCACCTTGTTTACTGCCAATGCCGTTTTGGCCATCCACAATTCACCGATGTAATTACTCGGGTCATTGACATAAAACTTCTTGATGAATTGGAAGTTTTTTTGAGCCGCAATGTAGTCACGGCGCATGTATGAGGCTTTGCCAATAGTAATCCAGTTTTCGTCGATAAAGGAATTGTTTTCTTCCTTTTTCTTGGCCGCTTTTGCACTTCCGGGCATGCTGTGCTCTTGAATCACCTTCGAACATTTGGCGATGGCCGTATCTATTGCGGGATAAAGTCCCTCCACGTCAGCTTCCTTTGGATATACTTCTATGGGCAACAAGGAGTAGTAATCCTCTCTCAAGTTTTCGCGATACGAACGAAGTGCGTCGTCTAATAGAAGGTTGGCATTGAAATAGCCGTTGTATTGAGCAGTCGTTGAATGGTAAAAACGGTTGATAGCCGTATTGTTCGCGGGATTACAACCCACAAAAAAGAGGGATGCCCACAATAGCGTTAAAAACCAAAGTTTATTTATTTTCATTCGAATGCTGTCCTTACTGCTTTCATCAACGCAAAGTGCACAAATTATTGTGTAAAGGAGCGTTAAATTTAATGATTCAGAAAGGCTTTAGGCGATATTGGTAAAAACTTGTTGAATATCATCGTCTTCTTCGATTTTATCCAACATTTTCTCTACTTCAGTAAGCTGCTCTTCTGTTAATTCAATAGGAGAAGTCGGGATGCGCTCCAAGGTAGATTTGGTTGCCTCGAGTGACATGTCTTCCAAGGCTTTTGCCAAGCTTCCAAAACTGGTGTAATCTCCATAAATGACCACTTTGTCGTCAACAATTTCGATTTCTTCTAAACCTGCGTCGATCAGTTCCAACTCCAATTCTTCAACATCGATGTTGTCTGTTTTCTCCAATTCAAATACAGCTTTTCGGTTGAACATGAAATCCAGTGACCCGTTGGGAACAACTCCTCCTCCAGCTTTGTTGAAGTACGATTTTACATTGGCCACGGTACGCGTTGGGTTGTCGGTAGCACATTCTACTACAACCAATACACCGTGTGGACCTTTTCCTTCGTAGATAATCTCAGCAAAGGCAGCCACGTCTTTTTGCGTAGCTCTTTTAATGGCCGCCTCGATGTTGTCTTTCGGCATATTTTGCGCCTTGGCATTTTGAATCGCCGAACGCAATTTGGCATTCATGGCAGGGTCGTCTCCTCCTTCTTTGGCAGCCATAGTGATGGCCTTGCCCAATCGTGGAAACAAACGAGACATCTTGTCCCAACGTTTTTCTTTTGCCGCTCTGCGGTATTCGAACGCTCTACCCATTTCTTTTAATTTTTCGACAAAAATAAGGGAAAATTACGTTTTGAAAAGCCCTGAAAGAGGGAAGTTTCTATAGGTGTAATGCTTACTTTTGGGGCTGTGAAAATTCTCGTTGTTCGTTTTAGTTCCATTGGGGATATTGTCTTAACTACTCCTGTAGTGCGTTGCTTGAAAAAGCAGGTACCGAATGTGGAGCTTCATTTCTTGACCAAGGAATCATTCGGGGTTTTACTCGAAGCCAACCCATATGTGGATAGACTTTGGACCATGAAAAAGTCACTTTCGGAAGTGAAAACGGAGTTGAAAGCTGAACAATTTGATTTAATTGTGGACCTGCACCACAATCTCCGCACCGCTCGATTGAAAACCTACTTGGGCGTGAAAGCGGTGGCTTTCGAAAAGTTGAATTTAAAGAAGTGGTGGTTGGTTAGAACCAAGCGCGACCTGATGCCGAAAATGCACATTGTGGACCGTTATTTAAAAACGGTTGAGCACTTGGGAGTTAAGGCGGATGGGGAGCCATGTGATTTTTACATAGACCAGGAGAACGAGCTCAATTTGGGTGATTTTCAGCTGAAAGAAAAGGGCTTTTTAGCTGTGTCGATGGGTGCACAATTTGCCACCAAAGTGATTCCAGAGGAACACCTGATTTCTCTCTTGGCGGATATACCAGACCCGATCGTTTTGTTGGGAGGCAAGGGAGATTTCGAAAAGGCGGAGTTGGTAAAAGAAGGACTGAAAGGGCAACAAGTGCACAACATGTGTGGATTGTTCAACCTGCAGCAAAGTGCTTATTTGTGTAAAACAGCGGCAGCTATCCTCAGTGGTGATACTGGCCTCATGCACATAGCCTCTGCATTTAAAACTCCAATAGTTTCGGTTTGGGGAAACACCGTTCCTTCACTCGGCATGTATCCATATGCTCAGAAAGACTTGTATTCTATCCACGAGGTTAAGAATTTGGATTGTCGCCCTTGTTCAAAAATTGGCTATCAAACTTGTCCAAAGGGACATTTCAAATGCATGAATGGCCAGAATTACCCAGCCATTCACACCGATTTATTGAACAAAATTTCTACTTAAGGGAAGCGGAATAAAATACCAAATCCTCCTCCAAATGATGTTCCAATGTTGGTAGCCGTGTATGCAGAAGATGACATGCTTAGCATTCCGCGCAGGTTGGCACGCAAGCTGATGTTTTTAAACAAATTGTCTTTCATGCCCAATTTCATTTCTACTCCCAAAGGAATAGCCAGCTGCCCCATAAAGTAGCTTGAATTCAACTCATAACTTTCAAATTTTGAAACGTACTCTTGATTGACCGAAGTTGAATTGATGTAATCAGAAACGGATACACGTGTTTTTCCAGAAAAAGCCAAATTCAAATTGGCACCTGTATAGAAATGGAAACGCTTGTCATTTTTTGAATGCAATTCATATCCGACTTGTACACTTGTTAAACGCGTGTAGGCGTTAAAATTGAAATAACGTATGTAGGTTGTATCAACATAGGTTTCTTCTCCTGTTTGTTTGGAAACCAGTGTGTCGTAGCGTCCGGATGTTGTATAGTATCGGGATAAGTTTCCAACAGAAGCAGATCCCGTTCCTAATCCTAAGGTTAATCGACCTTCAAATCGCTTTGTTTTTTGATCCACCAATTGAACGCTCAAGGCACTCATGCTATTGGAGTTATACCCCATTCCGCTCATATAGTAGCCAAAAGTATGACCATAGCCGTACCCAAACCATCCAAATTCGTTGCTGTTGCTCAAGAGGCTATCAATCGACTTCATGTTCATGGCGACTTGGCTGTTTTGTTTAACCAAATCGTCAGTTAGTGTAGCATTCAGATCGGAACTTCGATGGGAGTATCCATTCGTTTCAAAAGAAATGTAATTGAATTTAAAGCGTCTCTCGCCACCATCTTGTGCGAAACTGTTAGCAACTGTGCCCAGTAAAAGACAAAAAAAGATGTACTTCATAAGTCCAAGGTTTAATGTATTCCGTAAATATATCTGGCACTAACGGATAATAAAAGTCCTTATTGTCAGTTAAACTAAAAACGAACAAAAGTCAATCCAAAACAAAATAAACCAGTCACTTGTTGCTTTGTGTAAACAGATGCAATAATTTTGCTGAGAATCTCTTACGTCGATGAATCCATACAAAGCAGGCCCCTTCCTAAGTAAAATCACTATCCCACAAGACCTTCGGGAAAATTTTACGATTCAGGATCTTCCACAAGTTTCTCAGGAATTGAGACAATACATCGTGGATGTAATTTCTGAAATTGGAAACTCTCACTTTGGGGCAAGCCTTGGAGTTGTGGAGTTGACCGTTGCTTTGCACTATGTATTCAATACTCCCGACGATCAATTGGTTTGGGACGTCGGACATCAGGCCTACGGACACAAAATCTTAACGGGACGTAGAGAGCAATTTCATACCAATCGAACGAAAGGAGGGATTTCAGGATTCCCAAAAAGATCGGAAAGTGAATACGATACCTTTGGGGTAGGTCACAGTTCAACGTCTATTTCTGCCGCTTTGGGAATGGCTGTTGCGAGTAACTTCAAAGGTGAAAAAGAGCGCCAGCATATTGCAGTAATTGGTGATGGAGCCATGACTGCAGGTTTGGCCTTCGAAGGAATGAACCACGCGGGTTTTGAAAAAGACGCAAACTTGTTGGTCATCCTGAACGATAACTGTATGTCGATAGACCCGAACGTAGGGGCTTTGAATCAGTATCTTACCGATATTACCACTTCACATACTTACAACAAGGTAAAAGATGAGGTTTGGAAGTTGTTGGGAAAAATTTCAAAATTCGGTCCAGATGCGCAAACGGTTGTGTCGAAAGTTAGCAATGCGCTAAAGAGCTCCTTGATGAAGGAAAGCAACTTGTTTGAAGCCTTGAACTTTCGCTACTTTGGGCCGGTTGATGGTCATGACGCTATCGGTTTGGCCAAAATATTAGAAGATTTAAAAGATATCCCTGGTCCTAAATTATTGCACGTAATCACCAAAAAAGGGGCTGGATACAAATATTCTGAAGAAGGGAACCCAACCCAATGGCACGCTCCTGGTGTATTCAACAAGGAGACAGGTGAAATTGTAAAAATTGTTCCCAAGGCACCACAACCACCGAAATACCAAGAAGTTTTCGGGCATTCAATTGTGGAACTAGCCGAAAAAAATAAGCAAATCATGGGGGTAACCCCAGCCATGCCTTCGGGTTGTTCCTTGAACATCATGATGGCGGCCATGCCCGATCGTGCTTTTGATGTGGGTATTGCAGAGCAACATGCAGTAACATTTTCTGCGGGTCTAGCTACCCAAGGAATGGTTCCTTACTGTAATATTTATTCGTCATTTATGCAGCGCGCGTTCGACCAAGTGTTGCATGATGTGGCCCTTCAAAATTTGAACGTTGTGTTCTGCTTGGATAGAGGAGGATTGGTAGGTGCCGACGGTGCTACCCACCATGGAGCATACGATTTGGCTTACATGCGATGCATTCCAAATATGATTGTTAGTGCTCCGATGAATGAAGAGGAGTTGCGCAATCTGATGTACACGGCCCAGTTGCCAGACCAAGGGCCATTCACCATTCGCTATCCGCGTGGAAATGGAGTGATGACGGAATGGAAAACACCCTTCAAAGAAATCAAAATTGGCCAAGGTCGTAAATTGACCAATGGGGATGATTTGGCATTGGTAACTGTAGGACACCCAGGTAACTTTGCTCAGGAGGCCATTGCGAAATTGAAAGAAGATGGGTATTCGGTGGCGCATTACGACATGCGTTTTGTGAAACCACTGGATGAAGTAATGTTGCATGAAGTTTTCTCCAAATTCGACAAGGTAATCACTGTGGAAGACGGTTGCGTTATGGGTGGATTTGGTTCTGCAGTATTGGAATTTATGGCTGATAACGGTTATTCTTCGCAGGTTACTCGACTTGGAATTCCAGACCAATACATTCATCACGGAACACAAAAAGAACTTTGGGCCGATTGTGGATTTGATGCAGCTGCCATCGAAACTACCGTGCGTAAACTCTTAAAGTCTAGCAAAAGTCTAAAAGCCGAAGAGAAGGCTGGATAAAACAATCCAAAGGTTTTCTTAGCATCTATTTGTCAATCGGTTAATCCAATTGCTTGTTTTTTCTATTTTCGTTTGCTCAAAGCTAAAACAATGACTGAACACAACGCAAGCACAGGGACTGCCCAAGCCACTCCTGCCAAAAAAACGAATTACGGTGCGCTTACTACTTTAACTACTGTCTTCTTTTTTTGGGGATTCATAGCAGCTGGTAACAGTGTTTTCATACCCTTTTGTAAGAGCTATTTTACCCTAGATCAATTTCAAAGTCAGTTAATTGATTTTGCCTTTTACTTGGCCTATTATCTCGGTGCCTTGTTGTTATTCGTGCTTTCTTCTCGCAGAGGGAAGGACATTGTAGGCTCTTGGGGGTATAAGAAATCCATCGTTTACGGCTTGTTGTTTTCAGCGCTTGGTGCTGCAACCATGATATTTTGTGTGGAGGCAAATAGCTTTCCAGGCATGCTGATCGGCTTGTTCATTGTCGCACTCGGCTTTTCCTTGCAACAGACTTCAGCCAATCCATTTATGATTGCTCTCGGTGACGAAAAAACGGGAAGTAGCCGAATTACCCTAGGAGGGGCAATCAATAGTTTTGGTACAACCCTAGGACCATTGGTGGTTTCTTTGGCTTTGTTTGGATCAGCTGCTGCCTTAGACGAAGAAGCTATCAAACATCTCAGTCTTTCAAAAATCATCATGTTATACGCCTGTGTAGGTGGATTGTTTGTGTTAGTGGCTGCTCTTTTTGGGTTTTCTAAAAGTTTACCAGCCAGTAAGGACGAAAGCAAAATAGAAAAGGCAAAAAAAGCGGTAAGTACTTTGACGATCATGACCGTTTTACTGATTTTTTGTTTTGTACCGGTCTTCAATTCATACCGCGGTGACGATATCAAGAAATTGGATGAATTGCAAATGGCTTTAGATACCATTGGAATTGATGACCAAGGAAACGCCCTTACCTTAAATGCGCAGCAGTTGATTACGAAGGACGAACTTCTGAGGCAAATAGAAAATATTCGAGTACCACTTGAGCAAACGCGTATGTTTTGGTTGTCAATGGGACTTTTGGTAATCATTGGCGGTTTGGTTTTCGCTTACATGAAAGGAAAGAAAAACAAAGAAGGTTGGGGAGCAATGGCTTATCCGCAGATGACCTTGGGTATGTTGGCCATTTTCGTTTATGTTGGCGTTGAGGTGGCTCTTGCGAGTAACTTGGGTGAACTATTGAAACAACCTGAATTTGATTCCAAAACAACTTCTGAAATTGCACCTTATGTTGCCATGTTCTGGGGAAGTATGATGATTGGTCGTTGGACAGGAGCAATAGGCGCCTTTGATTTATCTGAAAAAATCAAGCAAATTTTGCGATTTATCGTCCCTCTGGTTGCCTTTAGCGTCGTTTTATTGGCGGCACATTTTTCAGGCTATGAAGTACGAGGATTGTACTGGTACATCGTGTGCGTATTGTTCCAAATTGTCGCCTTTTGGTTAACGAAGGACAAGCCAGCATTCACCCTTTTGATATTCAGCATTTTGGGTGTAATAGCTACCTGTTTGGGCGTTTTTGGTTCAGGAACAATGGCCATTTACGGTATTTTGAGTGCAGGATTGTTTTGTTCAATAATGTGGCCATGTATTTTCTCTCTTTCATTGGCAGGTTTGGGCAAATACCAAGCTCAAGGTTCTGCCTTCTTGGTCATGATGATTTTAGGAGGATCCATTATACCTCCTCTACAAGGGAAATTGGCCGACATTATCGGAATTCAAACTTCGTATTTGATTTCGGTTTCTTGTTTTGTGTTCTTGGCTTTCTTCGCTTATGCAGTAAAGAACTTGTTGAAAAAGCAAGGATTAAACTTTCAGTGATTCTTCGTTGTGAGAACAGGCCGAGCAGCCTTTCTCCTTCTTGGTAAACCTGCGAATAAGGAAGTAAAGGGCTCCCGCTAAGGCTACTATGGCGATGATGGCTTGTGTCATACGATAAACTGGAAGGTACAAAATGCCAAGAGATATGCCAAAAGCCCCATGCCAACCATTTGTCCGATTGCCCATGCCCACGATTTGGTTTCCCGTTTTACGATTGCAACTGTGGCCATACATTGTAAGGCATAAACATAAAAGACCATGAGTGAAATACCGCTTCCTAAAGTGAAGACGGGTGTGCCATCGGGGAACGTCTGACGATGCATTTTTTCCAGCAAGGTGGCTTCATTTTTTTCTGGGTCTTCAACGGAATAAATGGTTGCCAAGGTACCAACGAACACTTCACGTGCCGCAAAGGAACTGATCAAGGCGATGCCCACTTTCCAATCGTAACCTAGTGGACGTATAACTGGTTCTATTGCCTTGCCAAATATCCCAATAAAGGAATGCTCAATGCCGGGTTGAACGACTTCTGTATTGTTTTCTATTACTGTTTGCTGACGCACATGACCATCAGGACCAAACGTGGCCGCAAACCAAAGGACGATGGAAATGGCTAAAATGATTTTCCCTGCATCTAGAACAAATCCCTTGGTTTTGAGGAAAACGGTGGCCCATACATTTTGCCAACGGGGCATGTGATAATGTGGAAGTTCAAGCAGTAAAAAACTTCGATCTTTATTTTTCATGAACCACTTCAAGACCAAGGCGATGAGCAAGGCTGAAAGCAGACCAAGAAAATACAAGGCGAATAATACCAAACCTTGCAAATGAAGGAAGCCAAATACCATTTTGTCGGGAATTACCAAGGCAATGAGTACAGTATAAACCGGAATTCGCGCCGAACAACTCATCAAAGGAGCTACCAAAATGGTAATCATGCGCTCTTTCCAATTGCTGATCATACGAGTAGCCATAATCCCTGGAACAGCACAGGCCCAGCTCGATATGAGCGGAACCACGCTTCTACCGTTTAATCCCAGCGGCCTCACCAAGCGGTCCATCAAGAAAATAACTCGTGACAAATAACCGGTTTCTTCTAGTACACCCAAAAACAAAAAGAGCAAGGCTATTTGAGGTATAAAAACGGCAATTCCTCCTAAACCTGGAATGATACCATCACACAATAATTCTGTAGTAAGACCTTCAGGAAGAAGAGAGGACAGACTTCCTGACATCCATGAAAAGAAACTTTCAATCCAATTCATGGGATATTCAGCAAGCGTGAAAACGCTTTGGAAAATCAAAAAGAGGCACAACAAGAAGGCCACGTATCCGAATATGGGATGAAGCAAGATGCGGTCTGCTTTCTGGCGATACGAATTTTTCGAATCGTGGTGAAGTATCTCAGGCACCAAGTCGCGAATTTTGTTTCGTCTTTGCTCAACATCTCGCTTTTGCAAGGCTAAATCTTCAATTGCTTCGAGAGCTTGTCCTGTCTGATTTGAACCAGAACTCTTTTTTACCAGCGCCTCGAGAATTCGGTTTTTTCCCAGACCAACTCGGGCATTTACATCCACCACTTCCACGTGCGGATAATGTTTGACAAGTTGTTTAACCTCGAGAGAATAGCCTTTTTTGCGCATGATATCCCCCATGTTGAGCACCACCACGGTCGGTAAGTTCATGTCGTATAGCTGATCCAAAAGAAGCATGTTTCGCTCCAAATTGGAAGAGTCTACCACAACGAGAAGGATGTCTGGAAATTGAGGGTGCGCCTGATCTTTAAGGATGTTAAAAACCACTTTTTCCTCGTTGCTTCTGGGGTACACGCTATAGGTGCCCGGAAAATCGATGATTTGAAAATCCTGATCTTGGTATTTCAATTGACCCATTTTGGTGTCAACCGTTACCCCAGCAAAGTTTCCTGTTTTTTGGCGCAGGCCAGTGAGTAAGTTGAAAATGGAACTTTTACCCGTATTTGGGTTACCTAAAACAGCAACTTTCTTCATGCTATGCTTTCTCGATCAGAACGGTTTTTGCCTCATCGCGTCTCATGGAAATGAGTGTTTCACCTAAGCGAACAGCAATGGGGCCATTAAAAGGAGCGTGAAACTCTACAGAAACTTCCTTTCCAGCGCTAAATCCGTGTTCGAGTAAAACAACTTCCCAATTGGAGTCGCTGAAACCCTGGATGATAGCCTTGGTATGAATGTCTAACTCAGAAAGATTCAAAACACGGAAATTTGCACGAAATTACATAAAAATCGAGGGTTAAAAGCTACCTCAAAAAAGGGATTATGCGTATTGAACTTCCCACTTCCTATTTTCGAGTACGCGCTGCAGGGTAACGAGTTCGTTGGCATCGTTGATTTTTTGGAAAATGCGCGGAATTTTTAATTGAGAGAAATTCTCAATTTCTACTTGCAAATTGTAGGGAAAGGTAATTTCTTTTACCTGTGGATCTTCTAACTGCAACAGGAATAAACGCAGTAGATTTAAAGCCTCGTTTTGGCTGATGATCAAATCGGCTGCTCGAATGGAGGTGAACAAATGAATGTGTTTTCTCGACCTGGTGAACAACACATTCAGTCTTCTTCTACCCGATTTTCTATTCAACGGACCAAAATTCAAGAGGACCTTACCATCGCTATTTTTGCCGTAAGCCAAACTGATAAAGAGCAGATCGCACTCATCGCCCTGAACGTTTTCGAGAGCTTTGAAAAAGAGTGTATTTGAATCGATTCTTTCTTCAAGCAGGAGTTGTTCACTAGCACTGAATTGTTCCATTATACAAGCTAACTGAGCTTCGCTAAAAGCAACAACCCCAATTTTCTCGTCTGTATTAGCGAGGTGTTTGCGAACTTCTTCTGCAAGTTTTTGAGCCTCAAGCACATTGCAGCGATTTTCGAAAATTCCATCCGGTAAATAGCTGTGTTGAATAGCCTTGAAAGGTTTTCCAGGAGATGGGTAGGCGACGAGCTGATGGTCGTAAAAATGCTTGTTTGAAAAAGAAATCAGCTCGGGGTTTTGGCTTCGGTAATGATGTTTGAGCATGATTTTTTTCCAAGTAAAACTGGCTTGATGAAGAAGGTCCAAAGGTTCAGAATCGCCTGTTTTAAAGAAGGCGGAAGGAGTCATTTGGTGTTCGTCTCCCACCACCTTTATGCGGCGAGAACGATGAATGGCACCCAGTGCATTACTAAGCGGAATTTGTGTAGCCTCGTCAAATAGCAAGAAATCGAAGCGACCGTTTTCCAAGGGGAAGTAATTGGATACTTGAGCAGGGTTGAGCATCCATACCGGTATGAGAACCTCAATCCATTCGCGGGCTTCAGAATCCATCAATTCCCGTATGGTAGGGTGAGATCGAGTCTTTCCAAACTCCTTAATGAGTATGCTTTTTCCCTTTTTTAAGCGCTCTTTCAAAAGACGCTGGTCTTTTTTTAGTTTTTTGGTACCGATCAACAACAGTTTTTGGTATTGATCCCATTTTTGGAAGGAACGAAACTTTATTTTTTCTGCAAACTCTGTGTTCTCCTTGTTTTGCGTTCGAATAATTTCCTGAATATCCAAGTGTAGATTATTCATTTGAAACTGCTCGAAAAAATTGAATTGACCAATGAATTTCACCCAATTGCTTCTCAGAATAGAGTTTTCCAATTCTTCAATATTAGGTAAATGCGCCAATTGCTTGTACAACGGTTCAGTGAGTTCGACTAAGTCTTTTCGGTGTTTCACTAAGTCGGCAAACTTGGTGTGAAAGGCATGGAAAAAGTCCGATAGAGATTCATTTCCTCCCAGGGTAACATAAGCGCGTATGTTTTGGAAAAAAATGTGCAGGTCGGCATTGTTATTGGCTAGGGTGTTGTTGTCGTATACCGAGGTCGCACGCCAGTCTTTCCAGTCATCTTTCAATATTTTGAGTTGAAGAGAGCTCACCCATTCCATATCTCTTTCGTCGCGAATTCCAATGGTAAGCAGTTGACTTTCTACCTCATTTTTCTTTTCGTTTAGCTGACAGTATTCGATCCATTTATTCAAGGCCACTCTCGGCTGAATGAAGGAGTTTCTCAAGAGCTGGTTGAGCTTTTTTTGCAGGCGATACTTTTTCAAGAACCCCGTGTCGTCTAATCGCTCCAATAAACCAAGGGCTTCTTCCTTGCTCGGTTTTTCTTTCCAGTTGTTGACCTGATCCTCATAGACTTCTAAGTCCTTTTTGATTTTAAGGTACTTTCTATACAAGCGGGCAAAGCGATTGAATTCAGCCTTGGTTGGGTTGATGGTTCGGAAATAGGGTTGGTGCAACTCGTTGGAAATCATTTGAGCGAAAGAGGCCTTTTTCATCAGGCTGGCTAAGTCATCCTTGGTGTCAAACTCAAAAAGACTTCTCAAGTACTGCCATTTTTTCTCGAGCTGACGGATGTTCATCTCCAAAGAAAGAAAGCGACTTTCTTCCAACAAGGCCTGAGGGATATAGCGAATGATGGGTCGGATATCTTCCTCGTACAACCTGAGCAACAAGGGTTTTTTGTTCAAAAATTCTACAATGGTTGCTGTGTTGCCATCGTAAACGCTGTCTTTTATATTTCTATCGCCAACCAGCTGGGAATATTCCGAATAAGATACGCCGCCAATCAGGTCCTCGCGCATGAGAATGTCCAATTTCAACTGAAGCGAGTCCAAAAGCTGTGGAGAAAGTTCCATGAAGTGACTCCTTGTCGGCTCCATTTTTTCCATTTCTTGCCAATTGGCCTTCAGTTGCAAAATGAGCTCTCGAGCGCCCTGACTTTCGTTTGGAAGAAAGGCCAAATGATCCATTTGGACATCCGATAATCTGTTTTTCAAAACCTCAAGAGCGGCTCTTTTTTCGGAAACCACCAAGGTGCTGTAGCCATTAAAGATGGCTTTACCGATCATGTTCCCCAAAACTTGAGATTTTCCCGTACCGGGAGGACCTTGAACGACGAGGTTGTTGTCGGCAATTTCTTGGAAAACGCGGAGTTGATCGTTGTCTGCAGGAAACAACAAGCGAGCACTTAAATTGAATTTTTCGTAATGCTTCGTGCTGCCGTAATGGATCAACTCGGTAAGATTGTCGTTGATTTCCTGTTTTTGAAGCAATTCCAGGTCGCGCAAAACTTCGAGGCGATGGTGATGGAAGTTGTCAATTAAGGCATCCATGCTTACCCTCACTTTGAACCCCCTTTCTGTTAAGTGCTCTTCCAATTGCGGAAGAGAGGTCAAAACATCCTGCGCGCTGGGCCACTCGTAATCGTATTGGCTTTTAAAGAATCGCTCTAAAAATGGATTGATAAACCAGTTTCTTTCATCCCAAGTGGCGTGCAATTCGTTTCGAACTTTGTCAACTCGGTATTGCAAGGGTGCGATGAGAATGGGAGTTGAAACGGCAGTGTCGCGGTACGTCCAATGTAGGAACCCCTTTGCAATGCACAGTAGATGCGCCCCTGTTTCTCTGAAATGGGTTTGACTTTGGTGGTGTTTTTTCTTTAACTCCTGAGACAAGGCTAGTTGGATTTGTTGCTCCTCCCAATCAATCGAATCAATCGAACCAGGCACGGCGTGTACCAGGATATCGTTCGAGTTGAAGGCAGTTAAATCACTAATTAGCTCTTGTATCATTAGGTTAATTTCCCTTGAAAAGAAGTTTAACTTTTCCATTCTCTCGGTTTTTCCGGAAAAAGGAGAATAAAAGGGTTCCACGAATTTACGAAAATGCCACCGTAAATGAAACAGTTAGAGACTTTCTAAGCGGGATTATTCTTTTAATTTTGTGGGATATGAAGGATAATAATCAGCAATTTGCAACAAAAGCAATACATGGAGGTGTAGAACCAGATCCAGCAACTGGAGCAATCATGACACCGATTTATCAGACCTCGACTTATGTTCAGGAAGAAGTAGGAATGCACAAGGGTTATGAGTATTCGCGTACCTTGAATCCAACTCGTCACGCCTTGGAAAAAAACTTGGCTGCCATTGAAAATGGAAAGTTTGGGGCATGTTTCGGATCCGGTTTGGCTGCAATTGATTGTTTGATCAAGATGTTGAACCCTGGAGATGAGGTGATTTCTACCAATGATTTGTACGGAGGATCTTACCGTTTGTTCAACACCATCTTTGCAAAATACGGCATCGTTTTTCACTTCGTTCCTATGGAAGACCCAGCGGAAATTGAGAAGTATGTAAACGATAAAACCAAGTTGATTTGGGTGGAAACGCCAACCAATCCCATGATGAATATCGTTGATATTAGTGCGGTGGCTGCCATTGCCAAGAAGGCCAACGCAATTTTGTGTGTGGACAATACCTTTGCAACGCCGTATTTGCAAACACCTCTAGACTTAGGAGCGGATGTGGTCATGCATTCAGCAACCAAATATTTAGGAGGCCATAGCGACGTTGTAATGGGAGCCTTGGTAACCAGCAATGAAGAAATTGCCAACGAAATTTACCGCATACAGAATAGTTCGGGTGCCGTTACTGGCCCAATGGATTCTTTCTTGGTTTTGCGCGGAATCAAAACACTTCATTTGCGTGTACAAAGACATTGCGAAAACGGAGAAAAGGTAGCCCATTTTTTGAAGGCTCATCCGAAAGTAGACAAGGTTTATTGGCCTGGATTTGAAGATCACAAGAACCATGAAGTAGCCAAGAAACAAATGCGTGGCTTTGGTGGTATGATCTCGTTTACCTTGAAAGGAAATGTGATGCAAGATGCTCTGGAAATTGTTAAAAAGGTGAAAATCTTTGCCTTAGCGGAATCCTTAGGAGGCGTAGAATCGTTAATAGGTCACCCAGCAACCATGACACATGCCTCTATTCCGAAAGAGGAAAGAGAGAAAACAGGGGTAATTGATAGCTTAATTCGCTTAAGCGTTGGGGTCGAAGATGCGCAAGATTTAATTGCAGATCTAGAGCAGGCTTTGGCTTAATAAGAAAGAGATGAAGCACAGTAAATTTGCAGTAATTGGAGTGGGGCGATACGGAGCACGTATCGCCAAGCGCTTGGCAGAAAAAGGGGCACAGGTTTTTGCTTTCGACGATGACGAAGAGAAAATTGAAGCCATCAAAGAAGACATCGCCTTCGCTGTAACTCTGGATTCAACAGATTCCAAAGCCTTGGCCTCTCAAAACATCACAGAAATGGATGCCGTAGTGGTAGCCATAGGTGAAAACTTTGAGGCGACCATTTTAACTTGTGTCCACCTTATTGATTTGGGGGTCAAACGAATTATTGCAAGAGCCAGTGGAAATCATCAAAAGCTGATTTTAGAGAAGGTTGGCATTACGGAAATTCTTACACCGGAGGACGAGGTAGCGCACGTGGTACGTGAAAAACTCATCAACCCGAGCATTTTGTCCTTTTTGCAACTTCCAGACGATTATGAAATTGCTGAAATCATTGCACCCAAAGGTGTTCTTGGAAGAACCATCGATGGAATCGAGTTCAGAAACCATTATGAGCTAACGCTCGTAACTATTAAGCGCGAGTTTGACATCAATAGAAAGGGGGTAGAATGCGTGGAACAACACGTGCTTGGCGTACCATCGTCGGACACCAAGATTCTGGAAAGAGACACCTTGGTCATTTTCGGAACTTCTAAGAATGTACAGCGCTTTATGGACATCAATGAATTATGACAAAATGTTAAAAATCGACAACCATTTGTCCAAGCATTGAACCATTTACATAATAAAATTTCTGGACGCGTAATGATTTCGTAATTTGGCGCGGCCTGAAATAACATTCAGCACAACTATAAAACATATACAAATAACAACTATGCGAAATTTATACTCTAAACTCTTGGTATTGTGCCTCGGAGTTGCGCCAGTAGCTTCTGCCCAATACACCATAGATCCGCAAAATTGTCGAGAAGGTGAAGCAGTAGAATACTGTCACCAACATACGCAAATGAACGAGATGTTGAAAGATCCGCAAATGGCGGCAATCATCAAAGAATCTCAAAAGCAATTGGAGGAAGAACTGAAACAATACGAATCGGCTAAGGCCAAAGGAGATGTCCCAGGAAAAGGTGTGGTATACCGTATCCCGGTAGTTTTCCACGTATTGCACAATGGTGGGAGTGAAAACATTTCTCGCGAGCAAATCATTAACTGTATGGAAGTTTGGAACCGTGATTTCCGCAGATTGAATGCAGATGCCAACAATGTTCACCCAGACTTCCAAGGAATGCCTACAGACTGTGAAATAGAGTTTGTTTTGGCAACCAAGGCACCAGATGGGACTTGTTTTTCGGGAATTACTCGCACTGTATCTAGCGAAACATATTCAGGAAATGGAACCGCACAAAAAAATGCTGTTCGCGACGGGAACGACGTGTACCAAGGAAACTGGCCATCTAATAAGTACTTGAATGTTTTTGTTTGTCAAAACATCGGTGGTGCAGCAGGTTACTCGAATTACCCAGGAAACTTTGGAACCGACATGCGTTGGGGGATTTTCGTTTTGCACAACTACGTTGGTGCAATCGGAACGAGTTCTCCTGGTACATCGCGTACCCTGACTCACGAAGCGGGGCACTGGTTGAATTTACCACACGTTTGGGGTAACTCTAACAACCCTGGATTGGCAACAAACTGTAACGGCGACGACGGCGTGCAAGATACACCTGAATGTATTGGTGTTTCTTCATGTAACTTGAACAGCAATACATGTTCTGGTGACAATGCATACTGGGGATCAGACATGCGTGACAATGTAGAGAACTACATGGATTATTCTTACTGTTCCAAAATGTTTACAGCAGGTCAGGTAGCTCGTATGCGTTCTGCTTTGCAATCTTCTACAGGTGGACGTAACAATTTGTGGACCACTGCCAATATCGCAGCGACTGGTGCTGATTCAAACTTCGTATTGTGTAAAGCAGAATTTGAAGCTTCTAAAACAATCGTTTGTTCTGGTTCATCGGTAGACTTTACCGATATGTCCTACAACTCGGTGAGCGGTTGGACTTGGTCTTTCCCTGGAGGAAGTCCAGCATCTTCAACTATGCAAAACCCAACGGTTACCTACAATACACCAGGTACGTACTCAGTGACGCTTACATCTACAGATAGCGGTACAAACAAAACAACGACCAAAACGAATTATATTACGGTATTGCCAAACGGAATGCAATTGCCGTATGCAGAGTCTTTCGAGAATTACAGCACGGTAGATAACACAACATTCTGGAAGCCAACAACCTTGGGTTCTGCTCCAACATGGGAGTTGTACGAAAACGCTGGAGCGACGGGTGATAATTCGGTAAGAGTTCACAATTACAACCAAGGTTCAGGAAGTGCACATTACTTGAATTCAGGAAACTTTGACTTGTCGAACTTTGGTTCAAATGAGGTGGTAACTTTCTCATTCAAGTACGCATACAGAAAAAGAAACTCTAGTAACAATGAGTCCTTGCGTTTTGCCTTGTCTAGCGACTGTGGAGATTACTTCTTGGTTCGCAAAACTTTGAGCAACAACTCTTTGGGGTCAGACATTGCAACATCGGAATTCGTTCCTGGAGCAAATGACTGGGTTCAAGTACACGTTACCAATGTTACTTCTCAGTTCTTCATCAACAATCTGCAAGCTCAATTCCAGTTCTTGTCAGACAATGGAAACAACATTTACCTAGACGACATTAACTTCTACCGTGGAGACGCAAACTCTATTGGTTTGGAAGAATTGAAGTCGGTTACGAATGTAAATCTATACCCGAACCCAGCAGAGGATGTATTGAATGTACAGTTCGAAGCAGCAACAGCTGGAGCGGTGGTTATTGAAATCCGCGACATTACAGGTAAGTTAGTGGAAACACAATTGATTCAAGCACAAGCAGGATCGAACTTGGTAATGATGGATACAGATCAATATGCCAATGGAATGTACCTGATGAATATTGTAGCAAACGGTTCATCTAGAACCATTCAGTTTGCTGTGAAATAAGAAATTATTTTTTCTAGTAGAAAGGAGGGCTGCGGTCCTCCTTTTTTATTTTCAGATAAGCTGGGCATAATACCCAATTAACATCTGAAAAGAAGCAATTTACGCGCAATTCGAGTATCCTTCTGAGATGGAGAAGGAAGAAGTAAGGCAGAAGGAGATCTAACGGCGAGAGAACGCTCAAACATCCGATGAAGTATTAATTCTCTGGGGAATTATCAACACGTATTGTGAACAAAATATGAAGGAGACCAATGGTTAGAAACCTTATCTTAAAAGGACAAATTTAATCTATTGGACTATGGCTAAGAAAAAAGAGAAAATCTTTGTACTCGATACTTCCGTTCTCATACACGACCACCAAGCCATTACCAATTTTGACAACAATCATGTGGCAATTCCGATTACGGTATTGGAAGAGTTGGACAAATTCAAAGTTGGAAATGATTCGAAGAATTTCTCGGCAAGAGAGGTCATTCGCTTTATTGACAAATTATCCGGTTCAGGAAGTTTGATGAACTGGATTTCCTTGGGTCCAAAGAAGGGGAAATTCAAAGTGGTTTTGGATACCAATCCGAAGGACTTGAATGCGGAGAGCGTTTATGCAATGGGCAAAAATGATCACAAGATTATCAATGCCGCGCTCGTTTTGAAAACTGAAGAGAAGGACAAGGACATTATTCTAATAACCAAAGACATCAACCTAAGGATTAAGGCCAAAGCTTTGGGAATCCCTGCTGAGGATTACGAAACAGGAAAGGTTTCAGCAGATAATTTAGAGGATGCCTCCACCGTGACGGTTGAAAACCTCGAATCGGACATCATTCGCGAGATTTTTACAAGGGGTAAGATAGATGAAAGTGGAATTCTTGGCACCAAGAAAATTGCCAATGGTTACTACATTCTGAAAAACGGAAAATCTTCTTCCTTGGCTTATTATAATCCCCTTGTGGATCAGTTGGAACGCATCGAAAAGGAGTTTGTATACGGCATTAAACCCAAGAATGCAGAACAGGCATTTGCCCTGAATGCCTTGATGAATCCGAATATTAAACTGGTGGCCTTGCAAGGAGTAGCTGGTACAGGAAAAACCCTCCTGGCATTGGCATCAGCCCTCGAACAGTCAAAGGCTTATCAACAAATAGTTTTGGCAAGACCTATTGTTCCTTTGTCGAACAAAGAAATAGGTTACCTTCCGGGAGATGCGGCCGACAAAATTGGCCCCTATATGGAACCTCTCTGGGATAATTTGAAGTTCATCAAATCGCAATTTGGTGAGAACGAAAAGAAGCACAAGGCCATCTTGGAAATGGAACAACAGGGCAAGATTGTGATTACTCCATTGGCATTTATTCGCGGTAGAAGTTTTACGAACATGATGTTCATCATTGATGAATCGCAAAACCTTACTCCTCATGAGGTAAAAACCATTATCACCAGAGCAGGGGAGAATACGAAAATTGTCTTTACAGGAGATTGTCACCAAATTGATACACCCTACTTGGATGAAAACTCCAACGGTTTGGCGTATTTAATTGATCGTCTGAGAGGCCAACAACTCTTTGCTCATGTAAAACTTGAGAAAGGAGAGCGTTCGGAACTGGCCAACATGGCAAATGAATTACTTTGATTCGTAGAGGTTGTTAAGCGCCTCTTCCAAGGTAGGAAAACGATAGGAAAAGCCGGTTTCAATAAGCTTATTGGGATCGGCTTTTATTCCTGTAAGGAGTAATTGTGACATGCTTCCAAGAACAAGTTTCAGAACGAACCCAGGCACTTTAGGAAGGAGGATCGGTCGCTTTAATACCTTGGCCAATTGGTGAGTAAAGGTCTGATTGGTGACCACTTCTCCAGTCAGGTTATAGGATCCCGAAGCCGGTCGGTTAGCAATGATGTGCAAAAAAGATTGAACGAGGTCTTCGTGATGAATCCAAGTCATCGGTTGTTGGCCCGAACCAAGCACTGAGCCCAGGCCCAGTTTGATTGGTGTGCTCATTTTCTTCAGCGCTCCGAAGGTTGGATGCAAAACCATACTGATTCGCATGTGGTAAACCGAACAAACACTTTGCAATGGATCAGATGCACCTTCCCATTTTTGTACCAATTGTGAAACAAAATCTTCTCCATAAGGATCGTTTTCGGTGTACACACGCGAGGAAGAAATGGGGTAACAATTGATTCCAGAAGCGGAAATATATTGTCGGAGAGTTTTGCTTTGATCGAAAATATCGCAAAGAAATTGGGTCGTTTCAATTCGGGAGGTATAAAGTTCCTTTTTACGACTGGCAGTCCAACGCTTTTCGGCAATGCCAGATCCACAAAGATTGACCACGACTTCGGCATCCAAAATGGCCTGCAAATCCACTTGTGTAGTGGAAGGATTCCAATAAAGGTGATTGCTTGCACGAGGCTGTCTGGTTAGAATAACAACCTCATGACCTGCCTTCAAAAGGGCAGACTCTAACAAACCGCCCAAAAAGCCAGTACCACCAGCGATAACAATTTTCGACATAGGTTTAAAACAAGTGTAGTATCAGTTTGTTTTAGGCACTAAAATGAAAACGTCCGTTGAGCCATTCTGGATTTAGTTCGGCATCAAATTTCTTATAAAAATTAATGGCCAACTCGTTCCATTCGAGAACTTGCCAATCCATTCGAGCTGCATTCATCTGTTTCGCTCTGCGTATTACCTCCTCAAAAAGTTCAGTTCCTGCACCAGTTTTGCGGTGTTCGGGCTGTACATAGAAGTCCTCCAGATAAAGACATTTTCCTTTCCAAGTTGAATAAGAAATATAATATAAGGCAAATCCAATGATTTGTCCTTCTTTTTCAGCGACGATTGCGGAGCAGACCTCCTCGTCAAATAAGTGTTTTTCTAAATCTTCAACGCGATTGGTCACCGCTTCAGGCTCCTTTTCGTAAATGGCTAATTCTACAATTAGTTGATGAATTTCTTGAACGTCCTTCCGTTCGGCATTGCGAATCATCATAAGCCACCTAGGTTAAAGCGCAAGCGGATTCCCGTACTCAAGTTACCCGTTGGATAAGAACTGGCAATACGAGGCGTATTAATAACGTGGTCGTAATAATACTGAATGGTTAAGTTCTGGCTTAAATTGTAATCGGCCGAAGCTTTGATGGAAACCACACGCTGACCAGCTGTTGCTTGGTTGGTGTTTTCTACTACTTTACGAATGACCGTTAAGTTATCACGGAAGGATAAATCAAAGCGCAAATTCACATCGCTCTCTTTGACGTTCTTAATCGGCAATTTCACCTGAGTAAATTTGTATCCAGAACCGATTACCCATTCTGTTCCAACAACCTCGGTAATCTGGTTGTTGTTCAACGAAAGCGTGGCACTGCGGTCTTTCTTAATTTCAAACTTGGTCAATAATCCTTGCGGTTTTCCTTTGCTCTTAATAATCCAAGTAGCATCAAACCCAATCAACGGACTAAAGCGCTCGGAGATCGTTACATTCTGAATCTGATTTTGTGCAATGAAGTTGTTGTTCAAATCGCGCGCTGTTGGATTTCCAGATCCATCGAAGGTTGCATCTAAGTTGGTTTGAATACCCGACACAGAAGTGGTGGAAGAATAGCCATGACGAATGACAAAGTTTCGGAAGTACTTTTTGAACATTGGGAACTTGGTCAAACCATTGTAATTCATGGTCCAGTTTGGCAACGGTGTGTTTCGAATTGGATTGATGGTTCTTTCGCTTACTCCCTTGTTGGTATAAGCTGAAAGGAAGGCGCCCAGAACGACTTCTTGTTGAGACAAACCGTATCCGTCGTAATAGCCATTCGCCAATTTGCTGGAGTTGCTATTTCTTTGTCCCAATACCTCACTAGAGGCAGCAAGGTTTTCTCTCATTTGATCGAAAACAACGCTGGTGTAACCATTTTTTGCGTTGAATTTGGCAAAGGCTGTACCAATGGTTACGGTGGAGTACGTCAAGGTAGCTATTTCCACTCTACTTTGTGCTTCGTAGGCCTGAGTGGTTTCGTTCCAACGGAAGAAGTCCGATGAATTGAGCGTGTAATTTCTGTTGAAAGTAAGCTCAATATTGACATCCTTGAATGGCTCCAAACTTGCTCTACCGGCTAGGGTTGTAGCATGCGAAATGGTGTGCTGGCGGTTCAAATCCTCGTTGCGCACCAACCAGTTCTGACCAGCAGCATAGTTGGCAATATCGTAATTTTTACTTCTACCCGTAAGTGTATATCCTTGTTTACCAAATACAAAGGCAGCCAGTTGACTGTTGTAGGCATTGTTCAAGCCGAGAACCGTTGTTCCTTGGTTGTAACCTGGAAGTAAGGTACCGTCGTTTTGCGTGTAGGTCCCGCTTACGTTTCGAAGCGTCATGAGCATGCGAGCACCAAATCCAGCAATGGAATTAACCGGCATGTTTTTCTTCTTTTCGATCTCCTCTTTGCGTTCGCGTCGTCTTTCTTCACGTTCGTACTTGCGCAACTCCTTCTTGGTCATGGTAGTGGTATCAACCTTCGGTTTGGTTGGTCCTGGTCGAGATGTGGCTCTCGCACCTGGAGCAGCATTCGCTCTTGCTCTACCTCCTTTTTGAACCGTATTGACGCGCTTGAAATATGGAATTTTGTTGTAAAGATTGGTCATGTTAACCTGACCAGTAGCGTTAAAATTCCTGTTGTTCTGGATCACGTTTCCAAACTCAGCCTGACCCAATGGCGCTCTTTGCCAGTTGTAAGTACCACCGTATTTCAAGTTACCACTCATAAAATTCAAAACTTGAATCTTATCGAACGGCACGTTGTAAGTAAGGTTGTAGTCGTGCGTATAGTCCATTGTTTTTCCTAGGGTGTTCATCTGGGTACGGATGGAGTCTAGGAAAATTTGATAGCCTTCAGGGTCCAACTTGCGATCTACACGGCCATTGTGTTCGTCAAAGATGGAGCGATTGTTAGCATTGAACATCAACTTGAGGTTTTTCGTGATGTCGTAGCCCATGTTGTACTTTCGATTCCACTGGAACTGTTTCACGTACACGGGTGCAAATTCGAAATCTGGAACCAAGTTGTTTCGCACCTGACGTTCGTTGTAGTTTCGCGTAAGATCATTGCTAAACCCAATGGTTTTAGGTGTCAAAAACAAGTTCATGTCCTGAATGATTTTCCAGTGCTTGGACTTGTTCATGAACTTCACGTTCTTAAACGGTTCTATTGGTTTTGCTTGGAAGGTATAGTTGTAATTCAAACCACCATTCCAGGTTTTGGTGATGTCGTAATTCGTATTGAAATCTCTCTTCAATACTTCCGAATAAGCATAGGTAGCGGAGAAGTTTGAAATGCTAATCAAGCTTGGTTTTCCGCCAGGTTTCGGAGCTTTACGGACATTGGTAAAGTTGTACGATTTTCGTTGGGTAAAGTCTTGACCGAGTCTTCCTTTTTCTCGCCTTTCTTGCAAGGAATAATCATCCATTCGCACGTCGGGGTTAAATGGATCGTACTCTGGATTAATGATTCCGAGTGAGTAACCATAGAAGAAAGGAAGGGATACACCGGCTTTTTTACCAAAGAATTGACCGAGTTGAACATTGGAGTTCATGTCAAATCCAATTTTTTGGTTTCGTTGGCGATCTTGTACTCTACTTTCCACACTTCCCCAGTTGAGACCACTGTAGTTGGCAGACATGGCAACATTGGCAAAATCGGCAGCCTGCACCTGCATTTGAGCTACTGCAGCAGACCCTCCTTCAGACAAGAAATCGGTAAGGCGCAATTCGTTGATCCAAATAATGGCACACTTGCTCATTCCATCGTCAGGCCAAGGATTGTTTTCCTTCACACTCGGATTTCGCACACCTATCATGATGGTTCGCAGACCTTGTAAGTTAGGGCTACCTTTCACTTTCAAGCGACGCTGGGCATTTTTCGGGTCAATTTCTACATATTCCACCAAGTTGGAAACAGAGTTGCTACCGTTAGCCACAGCATTGTTTCTGGCTTTTTTCAAGTTGAGTAAGTCGTCAAAAACGATTTCAACATTGTTGAGCTCAGGCCAAATATCCAAATCGGAAGTAGCGCCCCACTGCGTTTCGTAAAGCGGCAATTCGTATTCGTAATAATTATCTGTGAAATCGGTTCCCAATCGAACGAAAAGAGTAAGGTCCTTGTCCTTGATTGGGTTGGCCTTGCTTACTTCTTCCATGTGAGCAAACAACTTCAACTTTTTGTACGTACGCACATCAAACTGAACGTTTTTGTAGGCGGCTCTTGCATCACCATCTTTTAGGTTACAAACTTCCAAGGTCAATGACTGCTCGTTTAACTGACGTTGATTGGTTTGTGACGGATCAATTTGTCGAACGATTCCAGGTGGAATAACGTATTTTACCGGTTCTCTTTGGTCGTTTTCTTCGATGTTAACGGCTCCCAGATTAAAAGTTGTAGAATTCGGGTCGGACTGAACTACTTCACCAGGCGCCGTCAAATCTTCTAAATAACGTCTCCATTCACCACGAATAAATTCGAGTCGAGCAAAGCGCAGAACTACTTCTTCGTCCCAATCCTTTAAATACATACGCATGAAGCGAATGGAGCGGAAATCGGTAATGCCGTTGACTCTTTTTTCGAAGTCCTTAACAGGGACTTTGAACTGAATCCATCGTTCCTTTTTTGTTCCCGATTCGTAGGTTTGAATATTGGTAATGTAGTTCTTACCTACCACGAGGTCAGATGGCTTTAAGCTTACCTTGTATTGAAAATAACTCTCGGATTCGGCTAAGTTATTGTCTTGGTTGATGTCTTCGTTGTCGGGGTTAATGGTTCCCTGAGTTGGATATCCACCCGCGTTCATCGTATCCGACATTTCTGTGGTTGCCGAGTTGCCCTCCGTTCCATTGTAACGGCTGTATCGCTGAAGGATGGTGGCATTGGCATTGTCGTAATCGTCATCGCGGTAAAATTTATAGTTGTCACCCGATGGATCGGCAAGAAGTGCAGCTTTTGCGGCAGCCGAAAGGGTGGTATTGCCTTCTATCCACGCAACGTAATTGCCATAGGCGATTTTTTCTTCTGCGTTTTTCCATCCGTCCAAACCGACGTCTTGGTTAACACGAGACTCCGGATCATTGGCAAAGGCATTCACAACCACTTGCTCGGTTGATACCTTGGCCCAAATCGTTGTATCGGTGTTGTCATTGATGCTTGTTCCTGTCGGTGGAAGTCCATTTTCGAAACTTTTTCTGGAATCAGGCAATACATCCTCTGAAATGTTTCCAAGGTTAAAGTACAAGTTACCTCCCGTGTGTTGGGTGTTCGGGTCTACATTTTCTTGGTCTTCGTTGAACGGATCCAACATCCAAAATTGGATGAATTCAATGTTGGCCAATTCGAAATCATTGGTCGTAAGTGCTCTTGTAATTCCTGCCCAACGATTGAATGGATCGATAAAATTACCGTTGGCATCTACGGTAGAAGATGTGTCGTAATTAAAGGCTCCACGCTTGTTCGGGTAGTAGGCCAAATCCAATACAGGGATATTTGGTACGGCTCCGTACTGTTGTTGCAAGTTCGGGAAGATGTCTTTTTGATAGACCAAACGAACACGGCTGTCTTCCAATTGAGATGGACTGTTTTTAATGTTGTCTGGTGTTAAATTGTTGTTTTGGTAAAATAGTGGATCGATGGTATACCAGTTCAAGGATGCACGTTGGTATCCTGCTGAAAGGTCCAAGTTGGCTGCCTCTGGGAACAGATCGGGTTGTCCTTGGGGTACGGCTGCAATTCTCCAAGCTGTTGCCGATCTCAAATCAATGGTAGACTGCGCTCCTTCAAAATCGTCAACGTAGGAAATTCCCGACTTGTCGATTGCCTTTGGTTGTCCAGGAATGAGGTGGGCAAATTCTCCTGAAAAGGATAGAGTGGACTTTTCCTTGGTGGAAATGACCGGTAAGAGATCGACCAATTTGGTCAAGAAAGGTAGCTCGGTTTTGTAGGCCAAATCGAAACCAACGATGTTGTTTTTGAAAGGTTCACTTCCGATATCCACTTTTTGTGTGACCGGTCTTTCGAGCATGCGCATCCAAGTGGCACCAATTCTGAAGTCGTCAGAAAAGCGATAGTTGTATCTCGAACCAATCAAGGACCTGGCTTGAAAACCGAAGACTGAGTTACTTTCAATGGAAATTTTGATTGGGGTATTGGACTCCAAAATTCCTGAGTTCAGAATTTTAACCCTACCGAGGTTGTAATCCACAGTGTAGTCGACGCCTTCTGTCAACTTGATTCCTCCTGCAGTCACCGAAACGGCTCCTTCAGGAACGTTGAGTGCATTCAAAGGAATGTCTGAAGAAATCGAACTTTGGTATTCACCTTGCAAGGTGAAACGGTTTTTGCTAGGGATCTGTTGAGCTGCTGTCTTGGTAGAATCGTAAAGTTCCGTGTAGGCAACGCGATCGATGAGAACGTTGGGAACATTGACCTGCTGCAATTTTTCACGTAAAGTTTGCCCAAAAGGCTCAATGGTACTAAAGTAAATTCGTCCGTTTCGCGTATTGATTGTCCCTCCATTTTCGGCGCGGTTTCCGTTATAAGATATTGGAACGAAATCGAAAACTCCATCTTGGAAAGGCTGTTGGTTCATGTTTACGCGGTCCATTTCTAGGACAGTAACCAACTGTTTATCGTCTAAACCATCAATTGGGAAAAACGGAATGAGTAGGGAAGTTTCAGGGTTGTTGTACAAGATGTTCAAACGAAAACCTTGTTGATCCACTTGGTAAGCACCAATGGAGTAAACGTTTTTCATCATCAAGTCGAAAACCTTGTTTTTTGGACGTGTGATGGTTGGTTTCAAGAGTTTCAAGATCAAGGCATCTTGACCTGCGATACCATCTGTAGACAATTCACCGACTTGGAACGTTTGTCCTCTGTAGGTGTATTCATAAGCTACGGCCAGAACTTCGTCGTTGTTCAACGGAATGTTCAAGGAGATGTATCCCAGAAGTGCGTTGTAGGTAAATTCTTGCTCGGTCAACTTGCGGGCGTTTTCAACTTTCTCGTAGTGGATGGCTTGTTGAAATGGACCAGGAGTTGTGGTGGTGGAAGATAGATGCGGCACGGCATTCTTAAAGCCTCTTATTTCTGCTTGTTGAGCCGCCCATGCATACAATCCGTTGCTTGAGTTGTCTGGAAATTCGCTATTGGATAAATTGCCAGGGCTACCTTCCAAGTTTTCCGACTTGCTTTCTCCTAAATCCGAAAAGGCAATGATGTTTCTTGTGTTTTCTGTATTGTTGGTTCGGTTGGTTAGCCATACCTCAATACGCGTAATGTTCACTCCTGAGGAAACGATGGGCACGGTAGACATGGCCTCGTCGTAATGATCGCGGTGATAGAAGTTCAAGAAGTAGTGGCGGTTCGCTTCGTAGTTGTCACCCGTTATCAAGAAAGGCTGAACTTGCGCCTTACCAGTAATATTGATTTCTTGTCTTTTTCCTTTGGAACTCGCAGCAATGAGGTCGACCGTAGCGCGACCAAACTTCATTTGGGTATAAGCTCCGAACAAGGTTTGTGAACCTTGGATCAACGAAGTAGGCAAGGGCATGCTGACATTACCGAGGGCAATTTTTTGCATGATTTGATCCTCGTTACCCGTGTATTCCAATTTTGAAATGTTGTCAAAATCAAAGGCAGCCTGTGTGTTGTAGCTCGTCCCCAATTTCAATTTCGTTCCGATTTGCCCCACCAAGTTCAACTGAATTTGTTGTTGAAAGTCGAAGCGAGTAACGCGTCTTTGCTTCACGGGAAGAATTGGGTTGTCGTATCGAGAAGAATTCACCCCGAAGGTCAATTCCACAGAACCTTGCGGTCGAATGGTAATTTGATCGCTCCCGAAGAAGTTTTCGAACAACTTGGAATTGATTTTAATCGGGTATTCGAGGGGTTGATTTTCTTGCGTTTGAGCCTCAATTTTTTCCTTCCAATTGTCGCGCAATGACTTTTGACGTTCGTATTCGAGGTATTCTTCCAGGGTCATTACCGAAGAACGGCGATAGTCCAAACCATTTTTACCGAGGGTTTCGCGAAAGACGTATTTTCCGGTAACTGGGTCGTAAACGATAGTTTGTTCCACGCTGGATGGGTCCCCAAGGTCAAAGCTTTGAGGAGAGGAAGTTGTGGGGTCATAGTTGGGTTTGATCGGATACTTTAAGGTCGTATCACTTTCATTCTGAGCCAAGGCAGTTGAACCGCATAGGACAAAGAGAAACCACATAAATAGTTCCCGCAGCAAGGTATTTTTTGTTGCAATTCGCAAATCCAATTTCTTAGAGTATTCTTAATGCTTCTTTGATGATTTTCTCCACGGAGTCAGACTCTTGCGCAACTTTATCAATTGCTTTTTCAGCCGACTTTTTGTCGAAGCCCAAAGAAACCAATGCAGTTAACGCATCAAACCTAGCAGTATTGTTCGCTACCAATACATTTTCGGAGGCAAAATTCATTTTTAACATTTTGTCCTTCAAATCAACGATTACTCGTTGGGCTGTTTTGGCACCTATTCCCTTGACACTCTGAATGGTACGCACGTCTTCTACTTGGATCGCATGGGCAATTTCGGCTGGCACCAAGGAGCTCAGCATGATCATTGCAGTATTGGGTCCTATGCCGCTCACGCTGATCAAATGGTTGAACATCTCACGTTCTTCCAGAGTCACAAAGCCATAGAGTAACTGTGCATCCTCCCGAACGATGAACTGGGTGTAAATTTTTAGATTTTCATCCGCCCCCAATTGGGAAAATGAATTCAAGGAAATTTTCACCGCATAACCGATACCACCGCATTCTACGATTAGGCTGGTAGGGGTTTTTTCGATAAGTCGACCATTCAGGTGCGTGATCATAGCTATTTGTTTTGGGCGTCAACCACAGCTACTTTCACCATGTTGATGATTTCGCGAACGGATGATCCTAGTTGTAAAACGTGAGCTGATTTGTTCAATCCTACTAGTACAGGACCAATGGCTTCAGCTTCAGTGATTTCTTGTAAAAGTTTGTATGCAATATTACCCGCAGAAAGATTCGGGAAAATGAGTGTGTTTACTTTCTTGTTGGTCAAATTGGAGAAGGAAAACTTCTCGTTCATCAACTCGTTGTTGAGGGCAAAATTGGCTTGAATTTCACCGTCGACGCAAAGGTTCGGATATTGTTCGTGCAAGATCTCTACTGCATTGGCCATTTTCACGGCATCTTCGCCTGGAGAGGAGCCAAAATTGGAGTAGCTCAACAAGGCAATTCGCGGAGTGACTTTGAACTTGCGCAGCATCTTGGCAACGTTACCGGTGAGTTCCGCAATTTGCTCGGCTGTAGGGTTCACATTGATGGTGGTATCCGCCAAAAACATCGGTCCACGCTTGGTTTCCAGAATGTACATTCCAGCTACTGTGGAGACGTCTTTTTGGGTACCAATGGTTTTGATGAAAGGACGTACCACTTCGCGGTAGTTCCTGGTCAATCCCGAAATTACAGCATCGGCATCTCCTTGCTCCACCATCATGGCACCGAAGTGATTTCGTTCGCGCATGAGTTGAACCGCTTCATATTCAGTAACCCCTTTGCGCTTTCTTTTCTCGAAATAGGCTTTACCAAATTGGATTCGTTTTGGTTCTTCTTCGTCTGATTTCGGGTCAACAATGTTTACATTTTCACCAAAATCGAAGGCATATTCTTGGATTAAGTTCTCGATTTTGGCGCGATTACCAAGAAGAATAGGTGTTGCAATTCCTTCATCCTGAGCAGTTTGAGCCGCCTTCAGGATTTTAATATTATCGGCTTCAGCAAAGACAACGCGCTTTGGATTGTTTTGCGCTTTTTCTGTGAGTACGCGAACCAATTTATTGTCCAAACCAAGTCGGTTTTTCAACTCACTTTCATAGGCGTCCCAGTCGGTAATATGGTGCTGAGCCACCCCACTGTCCATTGCAGCTTTAGCTACCGCTGGAGCCACATAATAGATCAAGCGTGGATCCAAGGGTTTCGGGATAATTTGATCTCTACCGAATTGAATATTTTTTTCGCCATAAGCCTCATTCACCTCTTCGGGAATCGATTCTTTGGCCAATTCTGCCAAGGCTTTTACGGCAGCCAATTTCATTTCTTCATTGATGCAGGTAGCGCGTACGTCGATGGCTCCACGGAAAATGAAAGGGAAACCAAGAACGTTGTTGACCTGGTTCGGATGATCCGAACGGCCCGTCGCCATAATGATGTCTTTTCGCGTTGAAATTGCATCCTTGTAGGCAATTTCCGGTTCTGGATTCGCTAGGGCAAAAACAATCGGGTCTTTGGCCATGGCTTTGATCATTTCTTTAGAAACAATATTTCCTTTGGAAAGTCCAACAAATACATCGGTACGCTTGAAAGAATCTTCAAAAGCGATGTCTTTTTTGTGGGTGGCATACGGCAACTTTGATTCGTCGAGGTCCGTACGACCGTTCCAAATCAGACCTTTTGAATCGTACATAAAAATGTTTTCCACCTTGGCACCCAGGGCGATGTACAATTTTGCACAAGACATAGCAGCTGCACCTGCACCTGACATCACGATTTTGATGCGTTCAATTTTCTTGCGAGCTAATTCGAGTGAGTTCAACAAAGCTGCTGCCGAAATGATGGCAGTTCCATGTTGATCGTCGTGCATGATTGGAATATCCAATTCCTCTTTTAGTCGACGTTCAATTTCAAAGGCTTCAGGCGCCTTGATGTCTTCAAGGTTGATTCCTCCAAAGGTTGGAGCAATAGCCTTAACCGTTTCAATGAATTTATCTGGATCCTTGGCGTCTACCTCTATGTCGAACACATCGATATCAGCAAAGATCTTGAACAGTAAGCCCTTTCCTTCCATAACCGGCTTGGAAGCCATCGGTCCGATATCGCCTAGGCCCAATACAGCTGTACCGTTGGAAATTACTGCTACCAAGTTGGCCTTGGAGGTATACTTGTAAACGTCTGTAGGGGTTTCTGCAATCTTGAGACAGGGTTCAGCTACTCCAGGAGAATAAGCCAAAGAAAGGTCTCTTTGCGAGGAATATGGTTTCGTCGGGATAACTTGGATTTTACCAGGTCTTCCTGATGAATGATAATCTAATGCGTCTTGTTTCTTAATTTTTGCCATGCTGGTTTTCGAGCCGCTAAAGATAATGAAATGCCAGCAAATGGGAATGGAATGAAAACAAAAGAGCCACCCGAAGGTGGCTCAGTATTCTGTATGTAATGCGGTTTACTTTACAGTAATTTGTTTTGTGTGAGATACACCGTTTGTTGAAACGCTCACCAAGTAGTTACCAGAAGCCAAATCGCTAACTGGAACGCTAACTTCTTGAGTTCCGTTTGCTTGTTTTACTTCGATATTGCGAACTACTTGACCTTGCAAGTTGTATACCGTTACTGCGTAATCTTGTCCCTCCGCATCAAAAGATACTTTAACTACATCTGTAGCAGGGTTCGGGAATACTTCCATTGCAATGTTTGCTTGGTTTTCATCCAATCCAGCTGAAGTCAAACGCATAGATTTCGCGTTAACGATTTCACCGTTAGAGTTATCGATCAACAAGACAACTGCGTGCATTTTAGAACGAACCTGTCCTGCAGGAACCGTGTAGTTGAATGTGTAGTTAGCTGTAGTACCATCTGAGATAGCAGCTGGAACAGAAGCAGCTTGTCCGTCGTAACCACCCAACAAGGCGCGACCAACGTGGTCGTACACCATTTGTGCAGCAGGAACTGGGTTAGGAAGAGCTTCGTATCCTCCCATTGCGCCATTTGTTCCACCTGCGTAGTAATTCACCTGATCGTATCCAGAACCCGTTCCAGTTACTCCATCTTCTGTAATTACAACAGCCAAACGATAATCAGCAGCAGCAAAAGTTGTTTTGAAAGTTGCAGATGCATTTACAGTAACAACGTTACCAGTTACAGAGAATGTACCTGTTACAGAAGCAGGAACAACCATGTCTTTGCGGTCGTTGTAGAAACCTTCAAACAACCCTTGAGATACAGATTCACCCAACAAAGCACGGTCAACGTTACATCCTGGGAAACCAGAGATACCAGCACCACTGTTGTAGGCAGCTACCGTCATTGGGTCGTTGTTGTGAACTGCGATTCCAACAAATTGTCCGCCAGCTCCGTACGTGTCATACATGTAATCCATAGCTACGGCTCCACGAGGACACCATCCACACCATGTACCTGTTCCTTCTTCAATAACAACTGCTTTAGGAACTACTGCAGAAACCGTGTTGATTTTAGCAGTACCACCGTTGTTAGAAAGGTCTGGATCTGTATTTCCGTTTACAGATGTAATAGCCACCACGATGTTTTTCTCAACTACAGAAGCATAGCTTACTGCTGTTGGGTGAGAAACAGTCGCCGTTGCACCAGCTGCAATATTTACAGGAATGGTTGCAGAATGGGAAGCTCCATCATTCCAGTCGATATCCAAAGATGTAATGGTATTTCCCCCTTTGTTTTCAACTGCGAACTGCATGGTGTTGTTGGAACCCATTTGTGCGTAGCGAGCCAACGAAACTGCGTTTAATGCTGCATCGTCTGGTTGCAAGTTCTTAACCGCTACATCATCCAAGATCAAGGTGTTCATGTCCGTACAGTTGTAGTGACGGAAAGATATGTAAACTGTTTGACCAGCGTAAGCAGAAAGGTCTACAGTAACTGCTCCCATTGCAGATGGTGTAGCCAAAGTGGTTTCATGTACTGGAGTTGCTGCTGTAATGTCAGACAAGGAATTTCCAGTAGTAACATAAACTGCATAATGCTCAGCATGGTACGGAGATGCTTCCAAGGTTCCGATGTTGAACAACAAACTCAAACCAGAAGCTGGAGCCGCCGTTAAGTTGATGGCTGAAGAAACCAAAATGTTATCTGGAGAGTAGGCAACATTCGCTGCCCATGAACGAGACACTGCACTTCCAGCACCTAAGTTGCTGAAGTAAGATGAAAAATCACCGTTGTACCATTCGTCGTAATTTGGAGCAGTTGTAGCTGGGTCGCTATCGTTATCGATGCTCGTCCATCCGTTCAAATCTCCGTCGTTGAAATCGTCGGAGAAGTGTGTTTGTGCTTGAACGCTATAACCAACAAAGAGTGCAAGCGCCGATAGTAATGTTTTTTTCATAATTGTTTTTTTTTCGTAATCGAGTTTTAAAAATACGCCTTTTATCCGCCTTAACGTCCTCTTAACATTGAAAAATCTTGAGTTTCGCTTGGAATCCTATTTCTGTATGTATCTTCAAGGTATGAAGATTGTAATTTTTTCGGGAGCTGGAATGAGTGCGGAAAGTGGGGTCTCCACCTTTCGTGATTCGGGTGGACTATGGGAGAAATATTCCATTGAAGAAGTGGCTACACCACAGGCTTGGAAGAGAAATCCTTCTCTGGTTCAAACATTTTATAACGAAAGGAGAAAGCAAATCTTGGAGGTGGAGCCAAATGCTGGTCATCGGGTAATTGCAGAAATGGAGGATTTCTTTGAGCAAGTTGTGGTCATTACTCAGAATATTGATGACTTGCACGAGCGGGCGGGTTCTACGGCTGTAATGCATTTACACGGAAACATACGAATGGCTAAAAGTTCTGGGCCCAATTCGGAAAAAGCATATTATCCGATAGAAGGTTGGGAGTTGAAAATGGAGGATCGTTGTCCGGATGGTTATCCGCTTCGTCCGCATGTAGTTTGGTTTGGTGAGGAAGTGCCCATGTTGGAAAGAGCGCAGGAAGAAATTGAAAATTGCGACAAACTTATCGTTGTAGGTTCCTCTTTGCAAGTATATCCAGCTGCGGGCTTAATTCACTGTGCACCTAGAGAGGCGGAAAAGGTGATTATCGATCCGAATGTGCATGAGCTGATGGTACCAGGAGATTTTATATCCATCAACAAAGGAGCTGGTGAGGGTTTGGCACTTTGGTTGAGTAAATACAGAGAAGGAGAAAACGAGGAATAAAAAAAGGGAAAACCTGAGCTTTCCCTTCTGTATCTATAGACTGAAAGTTTTACTTCTTCTTTTTCAAAGTTTCCTTTACATAGTTTTCAATCGCTGCTGTCATAGACGGCGAGTTGGGCATCGGTGCACAAACGTCTAAGCGAAGATTGTTCTTAATCACCGCATTCGCAGTGGTCGGACCAAAGGCAGCAATCAAGGTATTGTTTTGCTTAAAATCAGGGAAATTTTTCATCAAAGACTCAATTCCACCTGGCGAAAAGAATACCAACATGTCGTAGTACACATCCTCCAAATCCGACAAGTCGGAAGCAACCGTACGGTACAATACTGCCTTCGAGAAGTCAACATTATTGGCTGAAAGAGTTTCTGGAATTTTATCGCGCAAAATGTCTGTACATGGCAACAAGAATTTTTCATTCTTGTGCTTTTTCATTACATCCATCAAGTCGTCGATGTTTTGCTTACCAAAGAATATTTTTCTCTTTCTGTAAGTAACATATTTTTGAAGGTAGTACGCCACCGCTTCCGAGATACAGAAATACTTCATGGTATCTGGAACCTCAAAGCGCGTTTCCTCAGCAATTCTAAAGAAATGGTCTACGCCTGTTTTAGACGTAAAGATAACCGCGGTAAAGTCTGCCAAATTAAGCTTTTGAGTGCGAAACTCTTGGGCAGAAACACCCTCAACGTGAATGAAAGGTCTGAAGTCGATTTTTAGCTTATACTTATCAGCCAAATCGAAATATGGAGACCTGTCGCCCTCCGGTTTAGGTTGTGATACAAGAATAGTTTTTATAGCCAATTTTCCTTTTGTTTAATTCAACATTCCAACAACTGTTCAATTAAAGAAAAACCACCCCAATAGTAATAAGGGTATGATTTCTAGGGTGCAAAGATACAACAAAATGTAATACCATTCGATTCGCTGATTATACAAGTACACCCCAGAGCGGAAAAGACGGGCGAAACTGATCCATAAAAGAAGGCCCGCAACAAAGTAAAAAAGGACGTTTTGAAAGCTTTGATTCAAGAGAGAGCCCATGTTTAAACAAAGCAGGGCAATTCCTGTAAATTGTGGTAGGACCCAAGTGATTTGAAGGGGTAAATAAGTTGCTCGATTGGTACCTGTGAGGAAATTGACAAAAATCATCGAAAAAAAGGCAATCATGAGGAAAAAGGAAGCGAAGACAAAGCACTTCAAAAAAGCTTCCCAATTTCCGATGCTTCCTTGGATGTATTCGTAGATATACAGGCTCAAGCTCAAGTTGAGAATGAAGTTAAAAATGAGCAACCAAGCATTGAGTGAAAAAAGCGGCCAATTTTCTTTGATGGTCGATTCAAAGTTCATCTGGCGGATAAAAAGTCCGAAGGTAACGGTGAAAACGTGGGTGTTTCGATACTTCACCAAGATCACCAAAAGGATGCTTGCAATGAGTGCGATGAGGGATGGAGCATCCACCAATTCTTCTCGAGCAATCAATTCCGTTTGGACAAAAGGGCTGCCCTTCTCCTCAATGGGAAGATTGATTTTCAACGAGATAAAGTTCATGAGCTGTGCGAACATCAAAGGCGACCTGTAGGATTATTTTACCTGCTTATTATTCCTAAATTTGTCGAAAATACAAAGATACATTTGAATGGCAACTGATCAATATGTACATCCAGATTATTACCTAATGGATGAATTGCTCACAGAAGAGCACAAGTTAGTTAGAGATGCTGCAAGAGCATGGGTGAAAAAAGAGGTTTCACCAATTATTGAAGATCATTTCGAGAAAGCGACCTTCCCGAATCACTTGTTGAAAGGCTTGGGAGAAATTGGTGCTTTCGGACCTTATATTCCAGAAGAATACGGCGGACCAGGTTTGGATCAAATCTCCTACGGTTTGATTATGCAAGAATTGGAGCGTTGCGATTCTGGATTGCGTTCTACTGCTTCTGTACAGTCTTCTTTGGTGATGTATCCGATTTGGAAATATGGAACCGAGGAGCAAAAACAAAAATACTTGCCCAAGTTGGCAACGGGTGAATTTATGGGTTGTTTCGGTTTGACCGAGCCAGCCCACGGATCCAACCCAGGTGGGATGATTACTAATTTCAA
>JAOASF010000183.1 GCA_025210175.1 Crocinitomicaceae bacterium
ATTTGTGGGTGATAGGTGTGTCGAAGCGGGTAGGTAGTTAAACCATACTTTTTGGCATAAAGATCCTTCATACCATCACTCATTACAAAAATGAGTTTGGCTTGTTCAAAGGCCTCATCTTGTATTTTTTTTGCTCTTGCTTCGAGCGGCAGACCGATATGAGCTTCGTGTACGGTATCGTGCAGATACAGTACAAGCGGTAGGTTAGTCATTTTACTAACGCGGGTGGCAATTTTCAAGAAAGTCAAGTCTGGATAGGCACAAAAAATGAGTTGAGCATTCTTTTCTTGGACCAATTTTGCAATTTTTCTCGGGGCTAAAATGGCCTGTAGAGGAGTAGTCCATCTGTTTATTCTTTGTTTGAAAAATTTGATGGGTCTAAAAACCTTCATCTCACCTTCTACATTCACGTCAAAGTTCGCAGGTTCGTAACTAACGACAGTGAAGCTATCCGGCGAGAAGTTTTTGAGCAAATTTTGATTCAATATACAAGAACCTCCAGACTGAGGAGGAAAACCTCCCGTTATGTACATTGTATGCCCCCCGCTGTAAAAATCCATTATTTCATTCTTTTTTGCCATGATTCAACGATTTCTTCAACCGTTTGGGCCAGAGATTTCGTAATATCCCAATTCGGGTAGTGAGCTCTCATTTTGCTCAAATCTGAAATATAAGAGATATGATCTCCCTGTCTGTTTTGATCCGAATACTTGTAGCGAATTGGTTTGTTCGAGAAGGACTCTACCAACTTAAAGGCTTCTAGAATAGATGTGGAATTATTGCGTCCTCCACCGATGTTGTAAACTTCACCTACTCGTGGTTTTTTGAAAAACTCATCGATAAAGCGAGCTACATCATAGGAGTGAATATTATCTCTTACTTGCTTCCCTTTGTATCCAAAAATGGTGTATTCATTTTCGCTCAAATTGGTTTTCACCAAATACGACGAGAACCCATGAAGCTCTACACCTGAGTGATTAGGACCTGTTAAACATCCACCGCGTAGAACGCAACTTGGCATGTTAAAGTAACGACCGTACTCCTGCACCATAATGTCTGCTGCAACCTTACTGGCACCGAACAAGCTGTGTTTACTTTGGTCAATGGTAAAGTTTTCTTTGATACCATCCTTGTAGTAATCATCACCAAAGTCCCAACGAGTATCATGTTCTACTAGGTTCAAATTATTCGGAGCGTCTCCATATACCTTATTAGTTGACATATGAGCAAATGGAGTTTCAGGACAAAATTGTCTTGCCGCTTCCAGTAAGTTCAAGGTTCCATTCGCATTTACATCAAAATCATCAAAGGGACGGGAGGCTGCCAAATCGTGCGAAGGTTGCGCTGCTGTATGAGCAATAAAATCAGGTTTGATGTTTTCCATCATTTGCAATACCGCTTTACGGTCACGAATGTCTAATTCGATGTGCTCAAAATTGTTGCAGGTACTTTCTAGTTGTCCTTGATTCCATCGAGTATCACCATTCTTGCCGAAAAAATCGGCTCTCATGTTGTTGTCAATTCCGTATACTTTATAGCCTTTTGCATCGAAGTATCTAACTATTTCTGATCCAATAAGACCACTAGAACCTGTAACTAATAGCTTTTTCATTTTATTTAATTTAATAGAGTTCGTATTTGATTTAAAACTTGTTCAGTGGCGTCATTTGCTGGATTGCCACAGTGCATTTCGTATGTTTTGAGCATTCCTTCGCTCAATTTTTTATCCTTTTTTAATTGTTCTCTGATTTCCTTGTCCAGTTCGTCGAAAGACAAGGAAATTGGAATGTCGCCTATGGAAATAAACTTTTTTAGATGCGGAAAGTCTTTCAATCGAGTGGCAGAAGACCAGTATGGTAGGTCAAAATTAGCATCAAAGGAGGTAATTGCAACAGGTGTATTCGCTGCTAAGGCGTCGATGGACATGGTAGATCCACTGTTCAAACAAAGGCTTGAGGCAATTAGTTTGTCCGACATTTCGACCATGTCATTTTTCTTCATTTGCCACATTAACTCAGATTTTTCCAGTTTTGGCAAGTCGAGTTTAACCTTCTTACTTGGCAGTTTTTTGAGTCGTTCAATCCAGGTTAAATCGGCCATACTTCCTTGTACATTTTGCGGGTGTGGACGAACAATTAAGTAGACCTCTTCACCAAAGGAATCGTTATCTATTGAATGAGCTAGCCACTCCACAATATCAATTTCCTTGGGAGCAAATCGAGGTGCGCTCATGGCAAATAAAATCACTTTTGAACCAACTGGAATATCATTAAATGGCCATTCTACATGCTGATTTTTGATGTGTCGTTTATGCAAGTCGAAATGAGGTACTCCACAGATCGAAATTTTGTCTTCCGGAATGGAGTAATATGCCTTCAACTCTTCTTTCATTACCTCGCCCCAGGCAATGTAGTTGTCCGCCAGTACGGGAAACCTTCCCTTGCAGGATATGTTGTCCCAACTCAGCAAGTGAATGGTAGAAAGGATGTTTTGCTTCTTAGCAGCGGCCAATAAAAGTCCTTCCGAAAAGTGAACGGGATAAGTCGAAATAACAAGTCGTGGTTCCAATGCCATTAAAAGTTCTTCCGCTTCCTGAGATTGGTAAAACTTTTGTTCCACAAAGGAATAGAGCTTTTTAAGCCAAGAAACCTTTCGAAAGATGCTATTCACAAAGCCTAGAAAACGATAGGTGGTTCTTTCACTAAATCGTGTTGAATTACATTTTAACAAGTGCTTTTCGCGCAAGGCGATATTGTTTTTTATGTCCTCTAAAAAATAGGTTCTAAACTTGTTAAGGTAAGATAGGATGCGGGAAGACTTTGGGCGAAAATCGATGAATTGAATATTTTCATTCCTATCTGATTCCATGTACTTTTCATCAAGGTGTGGGCCAACGATAGCAATTTTATTCGTCGCTGAAAGTTTTCCGACCAAATCCGTTTGCAGCAACATGCGAAGAGCGAACCCATGCGAAACGCAGTAGATGATGTCTACTTTTTCCTTTCTCATACCCGTACTAGTTTTAGTTTTCCAAGAATTACATTGATCATTTTCTTCACCTGATGGAATAAATAATTGAAATCTTCAAATTTTGGAACGAGACTCCCTATACCAATTTTAAATTCTTTTCGAATTTGATAGAAAGAGAAGACAAAACCTGCAAAATAAGTTATGGTGGAAGCTATCGCCGCACCAATTATTCCCAGCTCAGGTATCAAAAGGAAATAGAAGGGGAGGCCAACCAAAATTCCAACTAGGTAAATCAATGAATTTTTTAAAGGTTTTCCATTGGCGGAATAAAATTTAATGGTCATTCTCGCCAAAACTTGAAAAATCATCCCTGGAGAATAAAAAAGAACTACATAGAATGCCTCTGAAAAGGGTTGACCATAAAAAAGCAAGATCAGTGGGTAACCGAGAGCCATCAAAAAGAGGACAGTCATGGTGGTAACGATCGTGGTTACTCTCTGTGCCCTCTGATATAGTTCTATCCCATTCCCTTTTTGTTCAGCAATTTGATTGAAAAAAACATTGACATAACTGGATGTAACAGTAGATAGCAAATTGCAAACCGATACGCCAACAAGGTATAATCCAAAGGATTTTAGCGACAGAATAAATGAAATGATAAGCTGATCTATTTTGTCGTTGGATGTATTCAAAATTTGATTGATCCAATTTTTCCAACCGTAGCTAAAGGGTTTGAATGCCAATGCGCCGATAAGTTTGTGATGGACCTTAATTTTGGTTAAAATAAAATAGAGATTCAGGAGGGTGTTGGTTAATTGACCCAGTAGCATCCCCATCACTGAAACAAATAAATCGATTTGACTGAAGAGATAGTAGTACAAATAATAAATTAAGGTCACGATTACGGAAATAACCATGCGCTTATTAATAATTCGGAACAGACTATAACTGCGAATAATTCTTTCGGAATAAGCGTTGAAAAAAATGAAGGGTACGATTAATAAACCAAGAATTAAGGTAGAGGGTTCTACCTCTTGAATGATTTTGCCAAGGGCACCTAGTTCAATAAGAAAGTAAAGTGCCACAATACAAATCACAGAAAGCAAAATGGTCACTACCGAACCTGTCCAGAAAAAATCTTTGAGATTGAGTGATTTATTCACTCCAAAAAATAGCACCCCCCCGTGATAACCAAAGAGAAGAAAGGTACTGTAAAAAGTTACTATTAGTTTGATGTTTCCATACTCTCCTCGCAGTTCAGGCCCTAAGGAGCGTGTCACAAGAATTCCGATAAGGATGCCCAACGCCATCGTAAAATAGGAGGAAACTAAATTACTTAGGGTACTTATAAAAGGAGAGTCTTTTTTCACTAATTGTTTTCGATGTAGGTTTTTTGGTTGGGAAGGATTACTGTTTCTACTAATCGAATCCAATCTTCTCCTTCAAAGGCTGTAAATATTTCAGCCCATTTTTCTTCTGTGGTCTTTAAATATTGACTATTCCACTTATTCAAGCCCTCTATGAAATGATGGTATGGAGCAACTTGTTTGATTTGACTTTCATACTGTTTGATCATTTCCACCTTTTGGTGGATTACTGCAGAAATATCTATTACAACATTAGGGATGAGGGCATTGTGTACTTGGTAGCCCCAGTTTGGGATTTTTCTGTAATGAGCGAGATCTTTTAGTGCGTGATAAGTAATTAAGTTACAAATTCGATGTTTAAATGGTCGGTCGAATAACCAAGGTGTAAGTACCAAATCTGGCTTGAACTGTTTCAAACATTCTCGTAAACGCGAAATATTTTCATCAGATACTTCTAGTTTCAAGTTGTTTAATCCCAAAAAGTGAATGTTGGTTTTATATGGTTTGAGTGCATCAAGGGCCTCTTGGTTTCGCAAGAGTACACTTTGTTCTTCACATACACCCAAATTTGTTTGAGCTCCATTGGTAAGAAAAACAATGTCGATCTCAACTTTGTCATGAATCAAGCCTATCAATCCTCCACAACCAATTGCTTCGTCATCTTGATGGGGGGCGAGAACAAGAATTCTTTCGAGTTCCTCTAAATTGGGTGAAACAGGTGAAACAAAAGACTTGAAAAAACCGGTTTCTACAGCTTTTTCAAAAGTTGTTGGATGAACCACGTCTCTGTAAACAAGCCAAGGAGCTAAACTTCTCCTGTTTAGAAAGCGCCGTAACTTTCCTTCCAGTTTTTGCAAAAGTCTCATTTATGCCAACCCTCCAGTTTGTTATCGATTAATTCAGCCAATTCTTGATTGTAGGGTTTAAAAACCTCAGCAAGTTTGTTTTTTGTTAACGGGTTCATTGTAAAAGCATCTTGCGTTTTGCGCGTCACTTTTTGCAATTTCAAACTTAATTTTCGTTCCTTCACAGGGTCACTTTGAACCTTACGCGCCAACTTTTTTACAAACTCATTGTACTTGTTTTCCGTTCGAATCAAGGTTTCATTTTTGGTCCAAAACTTTTTAGGAATGGTGGTCCAATTGCTATTATATCTCTTTCCCAACCTTTCCAAACCTTTGTTAGGATCAACGTCCAAGAATTGATAGACGCCTTGTATGGTACTAAGTGGTTCCGCAATCAAATCTTCGAGAACGATGATATGTATGTTATCCTTGCCAAATGCTTCCATCCACCGCTTGAGTTGAACGACATATTTACCTCTTTCAACATAAGACAAATGAAGTTTTGCATAGTCACTGTTATTGGCTCTTTCCGCTTCTTGTTCGACTGCCTGGTCAAAAGTTAATTTTTCTCTTCCTTTCCCAACCTCATTCCAGTAATGAGACCATGCTCTTTTCACAGGATGTCTGAAGGTTAAGAGGATTTTCACATCTGGAAAGTTCGATTTTATTCTTTCCAAACAAGGGTCCCAGAAAAAATAATCAGCGCTTTTTTCACCAAAGCAAACCTGCTGTTCTGTTTTGTTTTTGAACAAATCGAGGTAGTTCTGTTTGTCCTTTTGTTTGCCCCAGAGGGAAGGGTCTATTTGTCCATCCATCCAGTCCATTCTACCTCTCAATGAGTCATCGAGAAAATAGGCCTCATCCATCGTTGGGTGTAGGTAAATTTCTGGATGAATTTCTATCCATTTTGCCAAGGTTGAAGTGCCTGATCTTCTTTCCCCGACTATGATAAATTGAGACATTTGCTTGTTTCTATTTTTCGTTTTTATCTTACTCGAATGAGCCTTGCAGGATTCCCTCCAATGATGGAGTTCTTGGGGAAACTCTTGGTAACAATTGCTCCCGCTCCTACAACACATCCTTCTTCAAGGGTTACACCTGGAAGGATAATTGCTTTTCTACCGATCCAAACATTGTCATGAATATGGATATCCTTATGAGTTTTACCTTGGTACATAATTGGGGTTGTTAAATCACTTATGTTGTGATTATTGGTTATTAGAACAACCTCAGCTGCGATTCTCGTATGATTTCCAATTCGAACGACTGCATTTTCACAAATTATTTCGCTGCGTTTTCATATTGCAACTTCATTTCCAAGTACGATTTGTCCTTGATTTTTACATGAAATTTCAGCTTCTTTTTTTATTTGGCAATGATTCCCAATGTGGACAGAGCTATCTTCAACAGTTGCTTCTATGCCGTGGTATAAACTTGTCCTATTCCCCGCAATAAAATGACCATTTTTAATATGGATTTTAACGTTTGATCCAAGTATACAACTTGAATCAAGTTTAATTCCTGTCTTGCCGTTCAGTCGGGTGATTTTTATCTTGTGAACCAAAAAATGGATCAGTCGTTGAATCATTCGCTCAGTGAAATGAATATTGATGAATAGTTTTGTTTGCAATAAACTCCTCGCATGACCACATGGCATCAAAGGACGCACCTCCAATGTGAGGAGTAATCAGGATTGGAAGTCCTTGTGAAGCAGCTTGTATCAATGGGTTTTCTTTTACTCCTGATAGCTCATTTTCTAAAACATCAGCAGCATACCCCTTTACCTTTCCTGATTTGATCCCCTCCAATATGGCTGACTCCTCTACTATTTTACCTCTTGAAGTATTGATTAAATAAAAGGGTCTTTTCGTTTTATCGATGACCTCTTTTGAAATAAGGTATTCGGTTTCTTTCGTTAAATGAACATGAAGGCTAATAATATCCGATGAATCCATTAGGGTCATTAAGCTTTCCGTACGATTGTACTTTTCATTTTTTACCTCTGTGTCAAAGTAGATAACCTTCATGTCGAAAGCCTCCGCATATTGAGCCATCATACTGCCGATTCTTCCCAGGCCAACGATACCCAACGTTTTCCCTTTTAATTGGAACCCCTTGAACTCCTCCCGATTCCAGTTACCTTCTAAAACACTTTGATAACCTTGAGGAATGAATCTGAACAAATTTAAAAGTAGAGCCCATGTGAGCTCTGCTGTTGAAGGAATTGTTTTAAGAAAATCGGGGTACTCTCTTAAGGAGATAAGTTGAATGTTCTTTTCTTTGAAAAGAGTTTTGTCCAAATGGTCGTGACCAGTTGTAGCGGAAACAACTGTAGTGAGGTTTGGAAACAGCTTTAATTCCGCAGAACCAATGAATTTTTCTAAACGGACGATGAGAATTTTGATTAGCTCACGTTGGTCTGATCTTAGCGATTCGACCTCGTCCCAAGATGTTTCAATATACCTAAAACCAGCATCTTCCCATTGTTTTATAGCCATTTGACTATAATCTTTGGCCTCTATGTTTAATACGATATTCATAGATCTCCATTTTTCCAAGCTGGAAGAATGGCTTTTGCTATCAAAACATCTCTTTTTGAATCTATATTGAGCAACCAATCGAAGGGCATTAAATAGGGAGCGGACGGATCCATCATCACCTTTTTTTGACGCTGAAATTCAGCTGTTCTGAAAGCGTAAATGGCTCCATTTCTATACAGAGCTGGAGGGATGTCTTGCCTTCTGGTATGTTGAAATTCGGGTAATATCGATTCCATTTGAAGCGAATTTTTTTGCCAATACATTCGCGCTGGGTGAATGTCGTCCATGGATACTACAGATATTACAGAATTAATTTGGGGCTCTTGCTCAAGTAATGACGCACATTCTCGAACTTGATGAGAGGTACGAAGAGGTGAGGTCGGCTGCAACAACACAATCTTTTGAGGTTCATTGCCCTCGCGTTTTAACTGGTGAAGTATTACTTCTATTGTCTCCGTTATTGGACTTTGGTCACCAGCAATGTTTTCGCTTCTTTGATGAATAAGTACATCAGAATAATTTCGAGCAATATTTAAAATTTGTTCGTCATCTGAACTTACCATGATTTGGAAATGATCCTTTAATTCCAAGGCACATTCAATGGAGTATGAAATCAATGGTTGACCATCAATTAACATGTAGTTTTTACCGGGTACGCCTTTTGAACCCCCTCGAGCTGGTATGAGGATTAAGTCTTTTGACATGGTCGTTTAATAGGTAATCGTTTTGTGAAAAACCAATTCAACTTCACTCAATTTTTGAGCAATTTGAATGCCTGCGTCTCCACCGCCGTATACACTAGAGGAAGGAACACTTGGTTTTTGTAAAAGTGATAAAAGTGCCTCCTTAATGGAAGAAGACTGATAATCAACATCTATTACGTTTTCACCTCTTACCCGTTTATTTTGACGACTACCGACATTGATAACAGGAACACCCAAAAAGGCACATTCTCGGATACCAACACTTGAATTTCCAATGAGGGCCTTTGAATTGACTAAGAGTCTCAGAAAATCTTCACCTTCCATGTTTTTAAAGAAGTGAAGATGTTTCGGTTGATGGGTTTCTCGATAGGATCTAATTCCAGAAGAAGTTCCATCTGCCCCGGCATCTACATTGGGCCAGAACCAAAGAACAGGTATGTCAATTCCATCAATTGCTTTCAGCGTTTCTTCTATGTGTTTGCGACTATTTTGATATTCATTCGTTACAGGATGCTGCATTACAACGATATATCCATTTTTTAAGTCAGGTTTGGCCCCTACACCTCCATATTTCTGATAAGGGTCAAAATCCATAGATGGATTCTTTTTTACGCGATCAGCCAAGTCGATAGAAGGACAACCAGTATTGAATACATTTTTCGGATTTTCACCCAATTTCAATACGCGGTCGTAAGCATCCTTAGAAGCTACAAAGTGATAATCAGACAATTTTGTGATGGCATGTCGGACTTTTTCATCGATGTTTCCGGTAACTTCCCCTCCTTGTATATGCGCTAGAGGGATATTCATGTAGGAAGCCGCTATAGCAGTGGCCATGGTTTCAAATCGATCAGCGACCGTTACAACAATATCAGGTTTGAGGTTGTCGAATACGGTTGATAATTCCAATATTCCAATCCCGGTAGTTTTAGCTGCTGCAGTTAAGTTTTCACCTTCTAATACATTGAAGACTTTTGCTGCGATACTAAAACCATCATTCGTTATGTAATTAATTGCACTCCCATATCTGTCTAACAAAGCAGATGCAGCAATGACCAATTGCAGTTCAAGATTGGGGTGGTCATTTATTGCCGTAAGTGCCGTTTTTATTCGGCTGTAGCTTGGTCTAGCCGTAACTACGACACAAATTTTCCTTTTCGTACTCAACTTATTGTATATGTTCGTTTGTTAAGAAATCCCATTTATTTAGTGGTTTGACCAATTTTTTTCCAATCACTCTCTGGAACTCATTGGCATTGATTCCAAACCCCTTGGGTTTTTTGGATTCCAAATGATTAAACTCGATTGTATCCCCCACTTGAAGGTTGCAATTTACGGCCAGGGATTTTTCAAATATTTGTTTCAATTCAGAGAATTGGCTGTTGTCTGACTTGTCAATCAAAGCGGATTTTGCCTCATCAATTTCTCTCACTCCTTTTGCTAACAAGTTTACTTGTTCTATTGTCAAGGATGATTTCGCATCTGGGCCAAACATTCGTTTGTCAAAAACAACATGAAATTCAAGTAATTCAGCACCCATAGATTGTGCCGCCAAACAGGCGTAGATGTCTCCCGAGTGATCACTAAATCCTACCGGTACGCTGTAACGATTCTTGATCTCGCTCAATACATTCAATCCCCATTGATTAGGAAGGGTAGGGTAGGAGGTGGTGCATTGGAAAATACTTAAGTTAGCTCCGTGTTGATTCAAAAAAGAAACTGTTTCATCAAGTTCTTCGAAGGAGCTCATTCCAGATGAAAGTAAAATAGGCTTGCCCGTTTTCGCAATTTTTTCCAACAACAAAAAATTATTGACTTCCCCTGAACCAATTTTATACCTTTTAACACCTAGTTTTTCCAATTGATCAACGGCAGCGTTACTAAAGGGAGAACAAAGAAATTCCATACCGGCATTTTCACAATGTTCTTTTAAACCCTGCCATTGCTCGAATGTAAATTCCATTCTTTTCCAGTAATCCATTCCTGTTTCATCTTCATACGAAAACTTTACCCTAAAAGGTTCTTGTGGTGAGCTTTCTGCTTCAGCAATGTGCATTTGCCACTTGATGGCATCTACACCGGTATTTTGTAAGGCATCGATATAGGAATGAGCAATTCCTAAACTACCTTCATGTGCTTGTCCAATTTCTGCAATAATGTTTGTGTGCACTTTATTTTTCATCCTGCCACATTTGATACAAGAAACCAGTTGTTCAACAATTGGTCTCTATTGTATTTCATTTCCTCTTGCGTTTCCCAATCAATCAATTTACATCCGGCTCCTGAAGCTATAGCGTGCCCTGCAGCCGTGTCCCATTCCATAGTTGGGGCAAATCGCGGATAATAATGTGCTTCACCCTTTGCAACCATACAAATCTTGAGTGAACTTCCTTTTGAAATGAGGTTTAATTCGCCATCTCTTGTTTCCAAATCATGAATAAAAGCTTTGGTTTCAGGGCTGAGATGAGACCTACTAGCCACTACTGTCGTTTTTTCAGGAAGTTTACCTGGAAGCTTTTTACTGATGGGTATCAACTCTTGGACAGACGTTTTCTCAACTGATCCGGAGAAGAAATAGGCACCTATATTTTCGTCTGCAAAGTACAATTCGTCAATTGCTGGTGCATAGACAATTCCCATGATTGGCTTACCTGATCTGACCAAAGCAATGTTCACGGTGAATTCACCATTTTTTTTGATAAATTCTTTTGTTCCGTCAATCGGGTCAACAATCCATAAAGTATCCCAGCTCGATCTAGTTTGAAAGTCAATTTCCTTACCTTCTTCCGACAAAATTGGAATATTCGAAGGTTGTAGAAGAGAAGCAATGATGTCGTGAGCCAAACGGTCTGCCTTTGTCAGTGGCGAATTATCTGCCTTGGATTCGATTTGAAAATCGTCTTCCTCGTACACTTTCATAATGGCCTCACCAGCTTTTAATGCGGCTGAAAGTGCCAAGTTTAATTTCGAAAAATCCATTTAATGGGTTCCTCCAATTATCATTCCTGCTGCCACTGTTTCGTTGGTGCCGTCATCTATCAAAATAAAACTTCCCGTAGATCGATTGTCGCGATATTCATCAATCATGAGCGGTTTGGTCGTTTTGACTTTAACGCGACAGATGTCGTTCATGTTGATGGTTTTATCTTCTGTATCTCGTTCTAGAGTATTGACATCAATTTTGTAAAGCACCTCCATAATCATGGATTTTTGCTCATTGGATGTATGTCGAATGCTGTATTTTCCTCTTGGTCGGGCTGATGATGAATTCAACCAGCAGAGCATGGCATCGAAGTCCTGCGTTTTTACCGGTTGATTGTTTTTTCGCACAATCATGTCACCTCTTGAAATATCAATGTCGTCTTCTAAAGTTATGCTAACTGACATTGGAGCATAGGCTTCATCAATTTCTCCACCGAATGTGTCGATGGATTTAATTTTAGATGTAAACCCTGAAGGTAAGGCGGTGATTTCATCTCCTTTGCGCAAAATTCCACTCTCCAACCTTCCAGCATATCCACGATAGTCGATGTGTTCATTGGATTGTGGACGTATAACTGTTTGTACAGGGAAACGAGCATCAACCTTATTGATGTCGCTACTGATGTGTAAAGTTTCTAGAGTATGAAGCAGTGGAGCTCCTCCGAACCAAGGCATTTTTTCGGACCTGTTTACCACATTATCTCCTTTGAGAGCAGAAATCGGAATGAAATGAACATCGCGAATGGCCATTTTTGACAGAATACTTTCATACTGATTCACGATTTTCTCGTAAGCTTCTTCAGCGTATTCCACTAAATCCATTTTGTTCACACAAACGATTACATGTGGTATGCCCAGAAGTGAAGCGATGAACGAGTGACGCTTGGTTTGTTCAATTACACCATTTCTAGCATCAATCAAAATAATCGCTGCATTGGCAGTGGAGGCTCCAGTAACCATGTTTCTTGTATACTGTATGTGCCCAGGTGTATCTGCAATGATAAACTTTCTTTTAGGGGTGGTAAAGTATCGGTAAGCAACATCAATGGTGATTCCTTGTTCTCTTTCGTCTTTAAGACCATCTGTAAACAAAGCTAAATCGACCCCGTCATGTCCTTTTCTTTTGGAAGTATGTTCGATTTGATCCAATTGATCTTCAAATATGGACTTGCTATCGTAAAGCAAGCGTCCTATCAATGTACTTTTACCATCGTCTACACTACCAGCAGTGGTGAAACGAAGTAACTGGTTATTGTTCAATTCCATGTTTGCTTAATGCTTTAAAAGTAACCTTCTCTCTTTCTATCCTCCATTGCGCTTTCTGAACGTTTATCGTCAGCACGATTTCCACGCTCTGTTTGACGCATTGCTGCTACTTCTTCCACTATTTTTTCGAGTGTATCAGCTTCAGACTCAATTCCACCTGTTATGGTAATGTCTCCTAATGTTCTGAATCTAATTTTTTTCATTTGTGGTTCATCTCTCTCATCCATGTTGAGGTGTTCTGAAACAGGAATCCATGAATTATTGCGCCAAATTACTTCCCTCTCGTGAGCAAAATACAAACTAGGAATAGGAATGTTTTCCTTCAAAATATAGTTCCAAACATCCATCTCTGTCCAATTGGAAATAGGGAAAACTCTAAAATGTTCACCTTGGAAATGCTTCCCATTGAATAAATTCCACAATTCGGGACGCTGATTTTTAGGGTCCCATTGTCCGAAATCATCTCGATGAGAGAAAAACCTTTCTTTGGCTCTTGCTTTTTCTTCGTCGCGTCTTCCTCCGCCAATGGCACAATCAATTTGATTCGATTCAATGGCGTCTAACAAAGCTGTAATTTGAAGTACGTTTCTAGAGGCATTTTTTCCTTTTTCTTCCGTTACTCTTCCTTTGTCAATCGCTTCTTGAACTGATCCAACAATAAGATTTGCTCCTAAGTTTTGAATCAAATTATCCCTGAACTCCATTGTTTCTGGAAAGTTGTGCCCTGTATCTACGTGCATCAACGAGAAAGGGAATTTGGCTGGATAAAAAGCTTTTCTAGCCAAATGTGTAACCACAATCGAGTCCTTTCCACCTGAAAAAAGTATCACAGGATTTCTGAACTGAGCTGCGACCTCTCTTAAAACAAAAATAGCCTCAGACTCTAGCTCTTCAAGATAGTTCAGATAATATTTGTTCATCCGTATTTTTTAAATTCAATTTATTGGAAATCAAGTTGTATACCTCAATTGCGGATTCTTGGGATGATTTACCAATAGTGTTCAAAATGATATGTGGTTCAGTAGGAATTTCGAAGGGTGAACTTACACCAGTAAAATCCTTGATTTCTCCTGCCCTGGCTTTTTTGTACAATCCCTTAATATCTCTTTTTTCGCATTCTTCAAGAGAAGTATTTACAAAAACTTCAATGTAATCTTCAGAACCAATGATGCTTTTGATCATGGCCCTATCCTCGTTCAATGGGGCGATGAAAGCTGCCAAAGTTACTTTTCCGCTGTCCACAAATAGCTTTCCAACCTCACCGATCCGACGAAGGTTTTCATTTCTTTCTTCTTTTGAAAACCCTAAATCTTTGTTCAAGCCAAAGCGCACGTTATCACCATCAAGGGTGTACGTGGAAACTCCTTTGCTCGATAGCAGGACTTCAAGTTCGTTGGCAATAGTGGATTTACCACTTCCAGAAAGACCTGTAAACAATATAAATAATGAGTTGTGTCCTTGAAATTGGTTGCGGTCTATTCGTTTCAATGAATAATGCTGATTGGTAATATTTTTTGCCTTGCTTGATGGGGCTGACTCAGCTTTTTTTGGCTCTTGATCTAAATCGAACTTGCTCAAATGCCATGCTCTCTCATGAAGATAATAGAGTCCCATTTTGGTGATAAGTTCGAGTCCTCCAATTTGCAAGCCAAGCGTTGGGTCTCCTGTAACTAACCATCCCATAAACATGGTGTCGACCGTTCCTACGAGTCGCCAAGTAATGGTTTTTAGAAGATGTCGAATTTTACTCGACTTTTCTTGAAAAACGCGTGTTCTGAACCATAATCTCTCGTGAACATAATACAAGATCATTTTGGTGATTACCTCAAATGAACCGATCGTAATGCCTGTTGAAAGGTCACCAGAAACAATCCATGACAGAATAATGGTATCGATTGTACCAACTAACCTCCAGGTAATTGTTTTAAGAATATGTCTTTTTACTCCTGTCAAATTGATCTAGTTCTTCGATTTCGTGGCATTTTGCCAATACCATTTCACGGCTTCTTCCAACCCTTTTTCCAGATTGTAGCTTGGTGAATACCCCAAGATGGTTCTCGCTTTTTCTATACTTGCTTGCGAATGTGGGATGTCTCCCTTTCTATTAGGACCAAATTCGATAGGTACAGAGGCAATTTCTTTGTCGTAAATGACTAGACATTTTTTAAGTGTCTCCGTCATTTCTATTAAGGTTGTTCTATCTCCAACTGCTGTGTTGAAAACTTGACCGATAGCTTCAGTGTTCGATGAAGTAGCTGCCAAATGGTTCATTTGAATCACATTGTCGATATAGGTAAAATCTCTTGAGAATTGACCGTCTCCATTAATCAAGGGTGATTTATGATGTATAAAAAGGTCGACAAACTTCGGTATTACAGCCGCGTAGGCTCCATTTGGGTCCTGGCGTCTCCCGTAAACATTGAAATAGCGTAGTCCTATGCATTCCAATCCATAATTCAATCCGAATACATGAGCATATAATTCGTTGACGTATTTCGTTACAGCATATGGGGATAGAGGGAGACCTATTTCATTCTCAATTTTAGGTAATTTGTCAGAATCCCCATAAGTGGAGCTGCTTGCAGCGTAGACGAATCGAGACACCTTGTTATCACGAGCAGCTGTCAGCATGTTCAAGAACCCATTGATGTTAACATCATTGGTGGTTTGAGGGTCGTTGATAGACCTTGGAACAGAACCCAATGCAGCCTGATGCAAGATGATGTCTATTTCAGAGGAGGCTTTTAAACAGGTATTGAGATCGCGAATATCTCCTTCTATTAACTTAAAGTTGGGATGGTCAAGTAGAGAAGAAATATTGTGATGGTGTCCTGTACTAAAGTTATCAAGACATATAACTGAGTTATTGTATTTTAACAGATCCTCACACAGATTGGAACCAATAAAACCAGCCCCGCCTGTAACCAATACTCTTTTATTTTCAATACGCTGGTATACCACTTTTAATTTTATTTAGAGTCTAGAAGTAACCGTTTCACGAGGTAAGAAATTCTTAACATCGTAAATAACCCCATTGTCTATTACAACGTTTGGTACATTCAGTGTCTTAAATTCCTTATGTGATACGGCAAGAACAACAGCTTCAAATTTTTTGTTAGGAAGATTGTTTTGTACCTCAAGACCATATTCGTGACGGACTTCTTGAGGATTGGCCCATGGATCGTAAATGTCAACGTTCACGCCATAATCTTTTAAGCTTGCAATTACATCAACCACTTTCGTATTGCGAACATCTGGGCAATTTTCTTTAAACGTAATCCCCATGATTAACACCGAGGCGTCTTTAATTGGAAATCCTCGTTGAATCATTTGTTTGATGACTTCCTTTGCCACATAATCACCCATTCCGTCGTTCATTCTACGACCAGCAAGGATGATTTCTGGGTTGTACCCAAATTCTGTCGCCTTTTGTGCCAAATAGTATGGGTCTACACCGATACAGTCTCCACCAACCAAACCAGGCTTAAATGGAAGGAAATTCCACTTGGTTCCAGCAGCTTCCAATACATCGTGGGTATCTATACCCATCAAGTTGAATATTTTGGCCAATTCATTGACAAAGGCAATATTGATGTCTCTTTGTGAGTTTTCGATCACTTTTGCGGCTTCGGCAACTTTCAATGTGGGTGCAAGGTGTGTTCCTGCAGTAATGACGCTTTTGTACAAGTCATCGACAACCTTACCTATTTCTGGAGTTGAACCAGAGGTAACTTTTAGAATTTTCTCAACCGTGTGTTCCTTGTCTCCTGGATTGATTCTCTCTGGTGAATATCCAGCAAAGAAGTCAACATTGAATTTCAAACCACTCACTTTTTCGAGTACAGGAATACATTCCTCTTCCGTAACGCCAGGGTATACCGTAGATTCGTAAATCACGATATCTCCTTTTTTCAAAGTTTTCCCAACTGTTTCACTCGCCTTGTAAAGTGGAGTAAGGTCTGGGCGGTTATGTTTGTCTACAGGAGTAGGAACGGTTACTACATACACATTCGAGTCTTCAATATCTGCCAAGTTGGCACTGTTGAATAGTCCAATTTCTTGATCGTTTTGCTTTTTCAAAACAGCCTGTAATACTGAATCCTCAACCTCTAAAGTGCTATCGTGACCATTGTTTAACTCATTGATTCTACCTTGGTTGATATCAAACCCTACTACAGGGTATTTCGTAGCAAATAAGCGGGCTAAGGGAAGACCGACATATCCTAAACCGATAATGGAAATTTTTGTCATAGTTTAATTGGCTATTAATTTCCTTTTCCTATTTGGAAAAGTTCAAATCCTATTTGAGTTAATAATTCTTTGGATAAAATGTTTCGTCCATCAAAAACAAAAGCAGGCTTCAACATTTCCGTATAAATTTGGGTAAAATCAGCATGTTTAAATTCATCCCATTCCGTAAGAACTGCTATTGCATGTGCTTCCTTTGCGGCATCTTGGGCTGAATTGGCGATTGAAATCCCCTTTCTGTTCTCCTCATGTGATCGTGTATTCAAATAATCCAAATCAGCTAAGATTTGTTCTTCTGAAACTTTAGGGTCATAAATTACGATTTCGGCATGTTCATTCAAAAGGTAGTCAGCCACGTAAATAGCAGCACTTTCTCGGGTGTCGTTGGTGTCTTTTTTGAAGGCCCAACCCCAGAAGGCGATTTTCTTTCCTGCCACTGTGTTGAAAAGTGTTTTGACTATTTTTTCTGCGAAACGTCTTTTTTGATGATCGTTCATGATGATCACTTGCTGCCAATAATCAGCTACTTCATTCAAGCCATAGGAGCGAGAAATGTATACCAGATTGAGAATATCTTTCTGAAAACAGGAGCCACCAAAACCAACCGATGATTTTAAAAACTTAGGTCCTATTCTCGAATCTTTTCCAATTGCATTCGCTACTTCATCAACGTTGGCTTCTGTAACTTCACACAACTCAGAAATAGCATTGATGGAAGAAACACGCTGAGCCAAAAAGGCATTAGCGGTTAACTTGGACAATTCGGAAGACCAAACATTGGTAGTTAGGATTTTATCTGGTGCAAGCCAATGTGCGTAGATATCCACTAGCGCTTGTTCGGCAAGCTTACCACGTTCGGTTTGTTCGCTACCAATCAAAACACGATCTGCGTTCAATAAATCGTCTATGGCTGTTCCCTCGGCTAAGAATTCTGGATTCGAAAGGATATCAAATTGCACCCCGTTACCAGTATTGTCTAAAATGTTACGCAGAGTTTCAGCCGTACGTACGGGTAGGGTAGACTTTTCTACAACTATTTTGTTCGTTTTTGCTACTCGTGCAATTTGGCGTGCACAAAGTTCAATGTATGTTAAATCTGCAGCCATTCCTTTTCCAATACCATAGGTTTTGGTTGGAGTGTTTACAGAAATAAAAATTAACTCGGCCTCATCAATTGCCTTATCGACTTCCGTTGAGAAGAACAAGTTTCTTCCTCTAGCTTGTTTTACCACATCTGCCAAGCCCGGTTCATAAACTGGAAGTTCGTCAAAGTTGTTTGAGTTCCATGCAGCGAAGCGACTTTCGTTTACATCAACAACTGTTACTTTAATTTCAGGGCATTTGAGCGCAATCACACTCATGGTAGGTCCCCCCACATAACCTGCACCTATGCAGCAGATAGATTTTATTTTATTCAAAGCAGCTTCATGATTTGATGCAGCTTCGCCCTTTCACCCACATCGTTTTATGTAGGTTTTTTAGTGCGAAACCACTGTTTCAGTGCGCGAATTTAACAATAAATTCAGCTCGAAAAACCACGATGCTCGCTTTAACGGTCGAAATAATTCGTTTTAATTAGGGTGTAAAACGAGATTCTGAAAAGATGCTATGGTAGTATGAAATTTGTGTTAAGAAATAGGTTCACATTTTCAAATGGCCATTCACCCATAATCCTAGGAAAGAGTGGTGAATTAATAAAAGAAAGATTTAGTTGAAAAAGGTCTTGATTTCTTCTACTGTACTTACCTTTGAGTTTGCAGATCTGTAAAGAGATGAGACAAGAGGACTTGATTGTTGCTGAAGGCTGTGTTTTGTTGAATGATTGTCTTGAAGTTACTGTCTTGTTGAGAAATAACAAGGGAAATATCCTCGCTGTTCTCACCTAGGTGTTTCACATAAATTTCGGTGATTTCCTCTGAGCAAATGGAGATAAATCCAGTGTTGCTTGAACCTTCCGCCAGATATAATTCTCCGACGTCAATTCCTGCTTGTTTTATTCCAAGAATGGTCCCGTTCCAACCATCTCCTTTTTTATCCAATAATTGAAATTGCAACTCCACCTTGGATGATGAGGGGCAAACAGAGGTGTTAAAGGAAGAGCCGTAAATCCATGGCATTTCTGTGTCGGGATAGGAGTATTTAAAATAAACTGTGTAGAGCATACCTGGTATCAATCCTGAAATAGCAACATCATTGATAAGGGATTTGCCGCTGTGTACCAAACCATTTTCTCCTGAACCTGGTAAGCCAGAGGTTCTTACTTCGTACCAATATTCAACCGGTGGAAGCAGAGGTAAATCGAAGCTAACTTGAGCGGATTGATCATCGATGGAATGCACACATGCATTCGCCTTCGGGCTTTGACCAAAAAGTGAATTGGGCGAATAAGATGAAGTCGCTAAGGCAAACGGAAATAGAATTAGAAAGCTCAACAGTTGCATGACTTTAGATTTAGTTAAGTGCCTCACGAAATATTCGTGTTTATGCAATAGAAGTGAACGGGAAAAGTTTGAATAAGTGTAGTACAGGCAAATTAGGCAAAAAAGCGATTAATCCAAATATTAAATTGTTAAAAACGATGGTTGGAAATAACTATTAACCATTAACCATTAACCATTAACGCTTAACGGGCACAGTCCCTTTCTCAAGTCCCAAGTCAAAAGCCAAGAGGCAACAGTCAAAAGTCAAAAGTCAAAAGCCAACAGTCAAAAGTCAAGAGTCAACAGTTAAAAGTCAAAAGTTAACAGTCCAAAGTCCTTCAGTCCATAGTCTAGTTTCAATCCACCAATTCCATCCATCTTTCTGTTTTGGTATCGATGGCATCCATGATTTCTTTCAATTTGATTCCTGCATTGGTGAGCGTTTCACTGTCAGATTCTGGATTAGAGAGGACGGCTGTGAATTTTTCTTTGTCTTGTTCCAAGGTTTCCAGATCTTTCTCAATTTGTTCCAATTCCATTTTTTCCTTGAAACTCAATTTTCTTTTTTCGCCTGAAGAAGATTCCTTTTGAATAGGTTTTTCAACAGTTTTTTCCAACTTGGATTCTGTTCGAATTGCATTGAGAGCTCTTTGTTCAGCAATTTTGTTCTTGCGGTAAAGGGTGTAGTTGCCGATGATGTCCTTTACTTCCCCCTGACCTTCGAAGACGAAAAGGTGATCCACCATCTTGTCCATGAAATAGCGGTCGTGAGAAACTACAATCAAGCAGCCTTCGAAACTTTTTAAGTAATCCTCCAAAACAGACATTACAAAAATGTCTAAGTCGTTGGTTGGCTCATCGAGAATTAAAAAATTCGGATTTGCCATCAAAATGGTCAATAACTTTAAGCGTCTTTTTTCTCCTCCACTGAGCTTGTATACGTACTGGTAGTGCATGCTTCGTGGAAAAAGAAATTTTTCAAGCAATTGGGCTGCTGATAGTTGGCGTCCTTTTTCCAAGGGGATGAATTCAGCTATTTCTCGAATCACATCAATAACCTTCGTTTCGTTGTCAGTTTCCAACAAGTCTTGAGAGTAATAGCCAAACTTAACTGTTTCACCAATGACAATTTTTCCTGCGTCAGGCTGAGTTTCTCCAGTTATCAGTTTGAGAAAGGTGCTCTTTCCCGTTCCATTTTGTCCGACAATACCGAGGCGTTCTTTGCGCTTGAAATGGTAGTCAAATTTGTCTAGGATGACGCGATTTGGAAAGCTTTTTCCAACTTTATGAAGTTCGACAATTTTGGTTCCCAAACGCTCCATTTTAACCGGGATATCCATTTCATCTTCATCCAAACGCTGGGAAGCCACTTTTTTGGTTTCGTGAAAGGCATCTATTCTCGCTTTTTGTTTGGTGCCTCTAGCCTTGGGCTGTCTGCGAATCCAATCAAGCTCTTTTTTGAATTGATTGCGAGCCTTGTCGATGGTCGATTGCATTTGCTCCTGTCGTTCGGCCTTTTTTTCGAGGTAATAGGAAAAGTTTCCTTTGTATTTGAATAGCGTTTCGTCGTCCAATTCCAATATGTGATCGCACACAACTTCTAAAAAATACCGGTCGTGCGTCACCATCAAAAGTGTGGATGAAGTCTTAGAAAGGTGGTCTTCGAGCCATTCTATCATGTCCAAATCCAAGTGATTGGTTGGTTCGTCAAGAATTAAAAAATCGGCACCTGAGATCAGAACTTGAGCTAGAGAAACTCGCTTCTTTTGTCCACCCGACAACTCACGCACCTTCTTGTCGAATTCGTCAATTTTAAGAACGGAAAGAATTTGTTTAACCTTGGTTTCGGTATCCCACAAATCGAGATTGGTAATGATTTCTGTGAGACGTTGAATTTCGTCTAAATCATTGTGAGCAAGAGCATCGTTGTATTCTTTCAAGAGGCGAAGCGACTCAATATCCGCATCAAATACAGCGTCCAAAATGCTCAAATCAGGATTCAAATCCTCTGCCTGTTCCATAAAGGCAACGCTGTAGTCTTTGCGAAAAACGACCTTGCCCTGGTCAACACTTTCCTTGCCCAATAAGCATTTCAATAAAGTCGATTTTCCTGATCCATTCTTGGCGACTATAGCCATTTTATCGCCGTGGTCCATACCAAAGGTAAGGTCAGCAAAAATCAAACGATCCCCGAATGATTTCGTGAGGTTTTCAACGCTTAATACGTTCATGTGTGTTAGGTTAACGCAGCCTGTCTAAGGAGTCCAAAAGAGAACGATCTCTTTTTATTCCGATGTTTGCTAAAAAAGTAAATGGAAAACCTGCTACAAAAAGTAGGAAACCAAGCCCGATCTCTCGCGTAGTGACTTCTCCGTCTATCCAATTTCCTCCAAGGGAAATGAATAGTGTAGCGAAAAGAAGGATTACGAAATAGGTAAAGAAGAGCGAACGGCCAAGTTTAAATTGTTTTTTCAAATTTTTAAACTGTAGTAAGGTGGCCACCGCAGAAAGCAACAAAACCCCGATGATGGCAATGCCAAAATGGAAGCTTGAGCTCAATGTTTCTCCTGTTGTTGGGTCTATCTTGGTGGTTTTAATCGCCGAAAGTTGATAGGTCATTGCTTCGCTTGAAAAGGTAACAACTTCAACTCCAAAGAACAAAGAGAGTAGAAGGAGTATACAAATTCCGAGGTAAATCGATTGAACGCGTTGTATCATCTTAACAAATGGTTTCTTCGGTGTGCTTTAAAATTTGTCGAACTTCCTCCAAAGTTGGTGCTTCTGCATAGGTTCTCAATACAGGTTCAGTACCACTCGGACGAATCATTAACCAGCGTTGGTCATCAAAGAAAAATTTGAATCCATCAATGGTCTCTATTCGATCAATTTTATAAGGTCCAAATGCATCGTAGCCATTCGAATTGCAAGCTTCTATAATACTTTGCTTCAAGTCTTCGGTGATATGCAAGTCGCTTCTTTCGAATTGGAACCCGCCAACTATTTCATAAACTTCAGCTATCAAATCGTCTAAGGATTTACCAGACTTGGCCATGAATTCCCAAATGATCAATCCCATCCAAATTCCGTCGCGCTCTGGAATGTGTCCTTTTACGGCAATACCACCTGATTCTTCGCCTCCTAGCAAAACATCTTCTTCAACCATGCGGTTTCCGATATATTTAAATCCAACTTTTACGGTTTCAAATGGAAGTCCATAGTGCTCGGCCATTTTGTTAACCCTAGGTGTACACGAGAAAGCGGTAACAATCTTACCCGACATTTGCTTGTATTTCACCAGGTAGTGAATCAACAACAAGATGATGTGATGGGAGTCGATGAATTCACCTTTGCCGTTGTACAAACCAATTCGATCGGCATCTCCATCAGTGGCCAAGGCGCAGTCAATATTTTTTTCTGTTTTAATGAAGTTCTCGAGTTCCTGCAGGTTTTTTGCAATAGGTTCCGGTGCTGTTCCTTTAAAAGAAGGATTGTAGTCGCAATGCAAAAGGGTTGTATTGGGCAAAATTTGTTTCAATACATTCATCCCTGCTCCATACATGGCATCGTAAGCAAAGCGCAAGCCACTTTTTTCGATAGCGTCTAGGTCAAAATTGGCCTTCACGTGATCGATGTATCTTTTTTCGAGGTCTATGATTTCAACCAAACCAGCTTCCATTGCTTTTTCAATTGAAATATTGGCCAAGTCGATATCGTTATGATCCAAAATTAAATCCTCCACTTCTTGAATTTGAGCAGGAGGTAACGGACCACCAAAATGTGCCTTTAGTTTAAAACCGTTGTATTCCGGTGGATTGTGAGATGCAGTAAGCACAACCCCTAAGGAAGCTCCTGTTTGTTTGGTTCCCAATGAAACCATGGGCGTAGATACAAAGGCAGGTGCCATTTTAACCGCAATCCCTTCGTGGATGAAAACTTTTACGGCTGTTTCCATGAACAATTTGCCCGCAAATCGACAATCGTGCCCGATTACAATTGACGGTTGGGTAAAGTTTTCTTTGACCCATTTTGCCGTTGCCAAAGTAACTCGAGCTACATTTTCAGTGGTAAATTCTTGTGCAATTATGGCTCTCCAGCCATCTGTTCCAAATTTTATTTTAGTTGCCAATTTCTTTCAATTTAATTGACTCCAAATATAGCAACACTAATGGGAATTGATGGAGGAGATGCCCGAGTTAAAATGAAATTCTTGCTAAGAAATCGTAAAGAAGGAGATCTTTTATTGATTATCATCATTCTCCTTTTTCTTGTCAATCACTTTTCCAGTAATTGCACCCGCACCTGCACCAATGATACCTCCTACGATCGCTCCTTTCCCTTTTTTCTTGCTTACAGCCGCTCCAGTAATTGCTCCAGCTCCGGCTCCAATTAGAGCTCCCTTGGCTGTGTTACTCATTTTTTTATCCTTTTCTTGAGAAGTTGTGGTATTGGATGAAGTCGTCGTGGATGGTGCGCTTTGTGCTGGACTAACTTGTTCAACTTCGGCTGAATCCATTGGCTCTTCTGCCACCTCCTTGTCTTGAGAACAAGAAATGAATAAACTTCCTGCCAAAAAGAATCCGACAATCTTTTGTACTTGTGTGTTTTTAAACCTTTTCATGATCTTTCTTTTTCATCAATCTACTGAAAATAGAATACCAAAACCTCCACTTGTTCGATTTGTCGGTGTGCAAACAATTGAAAATCAAATTTTTATATACTTGAAGTGCTAGCTTGAAAGCCAGCGATTTTTTCACCTTTGGCAATTTTATTTTCAAATTGAAAAACTGAATTTTTTTGAAAAATTGTTAGATTTCCAGCCGATAAGTGAAATTTAAACCAACTCCAAGAGGAGATAAGTAATAGGTTTTCTTTAACTTCACGAAACAAGACTCAAATTTCAACTGGCGTTAGTAAATATGTCCTCGAATAAAGATCTTCCTTCAACTAGCGAAAATCGAACTGGCCAAGATCGATCGAAGACAGAAATGGAATCCAACAACCTTTTCAATGTGATTGTCTTCGATGATAATCCCATGGATTTTGAGTTGATTCAGTTGTATTTGCGAAACGAAAAGGACTTGAAACTGCACTACGCGTCCAATTTTGAGCTTTTCAAATCAAAAATCATAGAACACGATTTTAGTGCTGTTATTTGTGATTACGACTTAGGACCAATGACGGCTCTTGAGGTGTATTCATACCTGCAACAGCTCAAATTCAACATCCCATTTATCGTTGTTTCAGGTGCACAAGGAGAGGAACGCGCTGTCGAAATTTTGAAGACGGGTGTAACGGATTATGTACTCAAGGACAAATTCGACAAGATGCCCTTCGTGTTGTCGCGCGCACTCAAGGAACATGAATCATTGTTGCACGAGCAGTACATGCTCGATCGACTTCGAGAAAGTGAAACCAAGTTTCGCGAAATATTCAATTCCATTATTGACGTTTATTTTGAATCGGACTTAAACGGAATTGAGCGCGTTATTAGTCCTTCTATAGAGCAAGTATTGGGCTATACGCCTGACGAAATAATTGGAGGGAAAGCAACGGATATATATAAGTACCCGGAGCAACGAGAGGTTTTTGTGGAGAAATTACTCGAGTCGGGAACCATACGCGATTTTGAAATCACCCTGCTCAGAAAATCGGGCGATATATGCGACATTTCTGCCAATGCCAAGTTGATTTACAACAAAAGTGGTCGACCAGAAGGAATACAGGGCGTTTATCGTGATATAACCGAACGCAAGAAGCAAGAACAGCGTTTGATTCAGAGAGAAATGCAGCTGCGCGAATCCCAAAAAATGGCCAATTTGGGTAGTTGGGAAGTGAATAGCGAAACACGTAGAATCATTCTGTCAGAAGAGTTTTTTCAAATTTTTGAAGTCCCATACGACAAGAAGGAGAGACGAGACTTCTACGAATTCTCTGATTTGATTCATCCGGATGATAGAAGTCGTCTGGAAAGCAACATTATCAAGTTTCTAAAAACGGGTAACGAATTGCCGTATGAATTTAGAATTGTTACACCGAATGGTAAATTAAAATACATTTCTACCAAAGTATTCAAGGCCCGAAGAGATAACAAAGAATTTATATCTGGAATTATTCAGGACATTACGGACTTAAAGGTCTTGGAGGAAGAGAAGAACAATGTTCAGCGACAAGCACTTGAAATGCTGGAGGAAATGGTGGAGCAGCGCACCAGAAAAATTGAGGAGCAAAGAATGGTGATTGAACAAAAGAACAGAGATATTACCGACTCCATCAAATATGCCAAACAGGTGCAAATGGCCATCATGCCAAGCAAAGAAGTAATTGATGCTCACATACCTCAAAATTTCATTTTTTATTCGCCCAAGGACATTGTAGCAGGAGATTTTTATTGGAGTTTCTCGGACAAAAATGTTTTCATGATTGCGGTGGCCGATTGTACCGGGCATGGTGTTCCTGGAGCCTTGGTGTCTGTAATTTGTTACAATGCTCTCAATCGAGCGGTGAATGAATACATGTTACGTGAGCCAGGGAAGATACTAGACAAGGTGAATGATTTGGTCATTGATTTCTTTTCGCACGGTGTGTCAGAAGTAAAGGACGGAATGGACATTTCATTGTTGGTCATGAACCCAGAAACAAAAACCGTGAAATGGGCAGGGGCAAACAATCCGTTGATCTATTTTGACGGGGATGAAATGCGCAAAATCATTGCGAATAAAACCGCTATCGGAAACAGGGATGTAGTGGGAGGCTTCACTACACATGAAGTTCCTTATTTAATGGATACAACCTATTATCTGTTTTCTGATGGGTATGCCGACCAATTTGGAGGCAAAGACAATAAAAAATTCATGCAAAAGCGTTTCAATGCATTGATGGAATTGGCCCATAAAAAACACATCCTGAAACAAGAAGAACTGTTTGTTCAAACATTTCAAGACTGGAAAGGGGATAGAGAACAAGTGGACGATGTTGCAATAATAGCACTCAAACTGCCATAATCCTCAGGCCATGTTATTGCTCTTTTTTTCGAAGCGAACCAAAATTTTCCACCTGTGGAGCATCATTTTGCTCATAGCGGTAACGGTATTTATTGAAGTCAGCACGAATCATATTTACTTCAGTACTCTTTTACTTTTACCCTTACTTCAATCCTTCTTTTTCCGAAAGGACAGGGCTATATACGCTACTCTAGTAGTGGTATTATTGGTGTCGCTTACCGGTATGCTCCTGTTGAGATCAACGATAAATGGAGCCATTTTTGTGAGTGTGCAGTCCATTGGTTGGATCATTTTAACCATTGGGGTGGTGGAGTTAAAAAACTACTATTTCAGGGCAGATGCTAGTGATCGAAGGTTGAAATCACTGACTTCGGAGTTGGTCGAAAAGCTCGAAACACAAAACGAGAAACTGAAGGAAAACTTCTCCATTTTTGATGAAAATATTCGTGCCGCTCTGGAAGGATGTGGTTTTGGAATGTGGGAATGGGATGCAGAATCAAATTCCATCAAATGGGACACCCAAATGTACCGGGTGTTTCAATTGACCAAGAAGGTACAGGAGCTTGATATTCAGTTCTGGGAAAATCAAATCTTAGAAGTAGACAGAGAAAGTTTTATCGACGATTTTGATCGCGCCATCAAGGGAAAAAAACCTTTGAGAAATCATTTTTTAATCAACAGCGGTCCTAAAGGGTCTTGTGTGAAATTGGTGAGTCAGCAAGTCGAAGATAGTCAAGGGAACATCGTTAAGGTGGTAGGTCTGGCGTGGGATGTTACCGAAGAAAAGCAACATCAGCTTTCCTTGGTAGAATACAAGGATCAGTTGGAAGCAATGGTGGAACGTCGCACCGAGGTAATGGCAGAGTTAAACAAGTCCTTGATCCGCAGCGAAGAACTGTTAAAAGGTATTTCAGAAATTGGAGGAATCGGTGGCTGGCATTATGACTTGAAGACCAGGGATATGAATTGGACCGATGAGGTTTTTCATATTTTCGAACTACCAATTGGGGAAATTCCAAGCTTTGAAGAAATCATTCACTTTTATGCGCCAGAGGCGAGAGGCGTGGTCAAAAAGTCATTCAAAAATTGTGAAGAACACAGTGAACCTTTCGAATTTGAACTTCCTTTAGTTGTACAGGAAGACAAAATCATTTGGGTGCAAATGAAGGGGAAGCCTGTAACGCTTAACGGTGAAGTAACGGCGATTACGGGAATCATCCACGATGTTTCGAATGAGAAAGAGGTGCGGGATAGCTTGATCAATATCAATGAACAACTAGATATTCAAGTTCAAAAACTCAAGGATGAATTAGAAGCCAGTATTCAAGAATTGGAAACCTTTACCTATACCGTTTCGCATGATTTACGTTCACCTCTCCGAGCGATTGAAGGCTTTTCTAAGGCGCTTTTAGATAGCTATGGACGCATTATCGATGAGGATGGAGAAAGATGGTTGCGATACATTATGTCCAATACAGACAAAATGGGAACCCTAATTACGGACATTCTCAACTTCTCTCGAGTAGGGCGCACCGTGGTTCAACCTGTGGAGGTGAATATGAACAAGTTACTGGAAGAAAAATTTGATGAATTAAAAAAGGATTATCACGATAAAGTTATTAAATTAAATGTTGAAAAGCTTCCCAAGGTGGTTTGTGATAAAATGTTAGTAGGGCAAGTTTGGAATAATTTATTGAACAATGCCTTGAAATTTTCTTCTGAAAAAGAGGAAATTAGTATAGAAGTAAGCAGCAAAATCGAAAACGATTATGCCTTATTTACAGTAAAGGATTTTGGAGTAGGTTTCGATGAAAAATATATTCAAAAACTATTTGTTGTCTTCCAGCGTTTACACGGACCCGATGAATTTCCTGGGTCGGGAGTAGGGTTGGCTATTGTAGACCGAATAATGCGAAAGCACGGTGGTTGGGTTCAAGCTAAAGGCGAAGAGGGTGTTGGAGCCTCATTTACCTTTGCGCTACCACTTTAATAAAAACGATTGGCAAAAATTGAATATGGAACAAGCTATTGACATATTACTAGTAGAAGATCGAATTGAAGATGCGGAATTGGCCATGATGGGCCTTAAAAAGCACAACTTAATCAATACGATAGTATGGGTAAAAGACGGAGAAGAGGCCTTGGAATACCTAAAGGGTACCGGCAGGTATAACGGACGCAATGCCCAAAACAGACCGAAGTTGGTTCTTCTTGATTTAAAAATGCCCAAAGTAGACGGAATCGAAGTATTAAGGGCTATCCGTGCTGATGATCGATTGAAATTTATTCCGGTGATTGTAATGACCACATCTCAAGAAGACAAGGATTTGCTCAATGCTTATGATCTCAATGCGAATGCGTATATCTTAAAGCCAGTTGACTTCACCAGTTTTGTAGATGCCATGCAGGCCATGGGGATGTTTTGGCTGTTGCTCAACAAACGCCCTTATTAATCAAGTTTAAATCAAAGGAAGAATCCTAATTTGCTTGCTTTCTTATTAACTTTGCAGCATGTTATTATTTTTAAATGACGTCGCTGGTTCCGAGATTTTATTAATTCTCGCTTTTGTGCTCATGTTTTTTGGCTCCAAGAGCATACCAGGCATCGCTCGCACCATGGGTCGTACCATGCGTCAAATTAAGGATGCAACACAGGAGGTCCAAAATGAAATCAAAAAATCAGGTGCGGATATTCGAAAAGACCTGAACGTACGTTCGATGGTGAATGATACCGTGAACGATATCCGTCAGCCTTTGGATCAATACGCCGATGATATCAATGAAGCCTTAAGACCGGATGCCAAACCCTATGTTCGACCAAGCCCGATTGAACCTCAAGAAAACAAGGTAGCTCCGCCTTCTGAAAAAGAACCCAACACTATTCCCGATCCGGAATCAACTAACTCTGAATCCAAAGACAATGCGCTTTAATCTATCTGAAATTACAGACGTAATCCGTCAAAGAAGAACCATATATCCAGAACAATTCACCAGCCGTAAAGTACAGAAAGAACAGGTTGAATTGCTGTTGAATAATGCCATTTGGGCACCAACACACGGTAAAACCCAACCTTGGAAGTTCACTGTATTTCAGGATGAGGCTTTACAAGCTTTGAGTGATTTTCAAGCCAAAACCTATTTGGAGAACACGCCTGCTGACGGGCAAAATGACATGAAGCTGGCCAAGCTCATCAATCGTCCTTTACTCGCAAGTGTTGTGATTGCTGTTCATCTTAACCGCGATCCGGAAAGTCGAATTTCAGAATTAGAAGAAACCGAAGCAGTAGCGGCAGCCATTCAAAACATTCTTTTGACAGCTACGGCCTATGGTTTGGGGTCGTTTTGGGCAACACCAGGTGTGATTCATGCTCCACAAGCCAAGGATTTTTTCAATTTGACCGAACACGACAAATGTTTAGGCTTAATCTACCTCGGTTATGTGAAGGAAGAATGGCCAAAGGGACAGCGCAAACCAATTGAGTATTTAACAGAATGGAGAACCCAGTAGATCATACCTTGGATTTGGGCTTGGTGAACTATGTTCAGCATCCCGAGAACAGTAAGTACATTGTCTTTCGCTTTGCCGACATGAATAGAGCTGCTTTTTTTGAATCGCGACTCGCCGAAAAGGAAATTTGGTTCGAAAAAGGAGACGAAATGAAGCGCAATACGAATTTTCAATTGTATGCCATCCATTCTACAGATTTCAAACTAGTCGAAAAGATCAACTACGAAACCGAGGCAAAATTCAAGAAGCCCATTATACCTTCGAAAATATTGAGGTATTCCTTGCTCTTGTTTTCAGGTATAATCATGACGCTTACGCTTATCGGCTACTGTTCGAAACAAAAAGAAATACAACAATCAATGAACAATAGTTCTCAGTCAATGAACGTTGTTGAATCGGTTAACAAATAGCATATTTACCTCATGCGTGTCACTTTTTTACTTCTTTTACTGGTACCTCAGTTGCTTTGGGCTCAATTTCCGGAGGATAAAAAAGAAAAGTTCCCGACTTATTTTGCCTTTGGAGCAAATGCAATATTCCCGAATAACTTTCAGGGAACCAAGACCTTCCTAATCGATCGAGACTATACGAAATCCACCATTACACAAATGACCGGCTTCAATTTTGGAGGCTTGTTCAGAAGAAGCTATACCGACCGTATTTCGATAGAGGCCGGTTTGAATTATTCCACGCGTCGCTTCGATATCCAAGCACTCATTGTGGATTCTAACTTAACGACCAGAGACACCATGAAATTCACAACCTTGGAAATTCCCGTAAATGGTTTAGTGTTCGTAAAAATGTCGGAGAATGTATATTCCAACGTGGGATTTGGGTTGAGTTTTTTGTACAAACCGAGTACGGTTCGTGTTTTTTCAAGGCCAGATGATAAGAGTTCCATCGACCATTATGGGGTGGTTCGCAATAAATTCGGAATGGATTTGAATGGGCAAGTAGGGGCTGAAATTCGAACCTACGACAAAGGAATATTTTACCTTGGAGGTTCGGTTCGTGTGCCTTTGTCACCTTTGTTTACCATGCTTTCATCTTATAAATATGGTACTCAGGATGCTCAAACAGGGACCCAACAAATACAGGGTGGCTATATTTCATTAGATATCCGATATTACTTTCACAATGTAAAAAACAAAGCACAACAACCACTGGTGAGTCCAATGGGCGAATGATGAATAGAGTAGAGGAGTTAATTGAGAAATTTGGTTTATTACCCCATCCAGAGGGAGGTTGGTACAAGGAAACGTACCGCTCCGATATGAAGTTAAACGGTGTGGATAGAAACTTAATGACCTCCATTTATTTTTTAATCACGTCTGAAAATATATCCAAATTACACCAGATTAAAAGCGATGAACATTGGTACTTTCACGAAGGACACGGTCTTCGCATTCATCTTTTCGATACCGACTATTCTTTCATCGATCTAGGCTTGAACTCGGATCAAAATCAAGTTCCCTTTGCAACCGTTAAGTCTGAAGTTATTTTTGGAAGTACAGTGGAAAAAGAAGGTGCCTATGCCTTTGTATCTTGTGCGGTGGCTCCTGGTTTTGACTTTCGCGACTTTCGGATGCTGAGTACAGAAGAAATGTTGGCCAAATACCCCAACCATCAGGCTTTGATACAGCGTTTGACCTAAATTACTTTAAGTTTTTGGTCAGGTAGGAAGAAAAGTACAACTTGATTTTTTTGTTGTTCATTTCTGGATACATCAGCACCAAGCGCCCGTTTCGGGCATCTATTCCCAAGTAATCACCAAAGAAAACACTTTCTGAAGGAACGAATCGACGATCGCTCACGCACATATCGCTGAATGTTTTTCCGAAATCTTTGGAATAGGAAAGGTACACATTGGTCTCGTTTCCGGTCAAGTTTCTTCGATCGTAATACCCTATATAAATGCCTCCGTCCAAAGGGTCAATGGCCATGCAAGCCAGAAATTGATGACTTTCATCCGTATTTTGATTGACTTTTTGCGGTTCACTCCACGTTTCTCCTTCGTCAGATGATATGCTCAACCAGAGGTCCGTGTTGTGGGCTCCATTGCGTTGGTCGGACCACAACAAATACAAGGAATTATTGATCGGGTTGAATCTTAAATTGGGCAGTCCGTTGGCCCTGTTAAATCCTGGGATGTCATAAGTCCAACCTCCGACCTGATCGAATAATTTGCGGTCTTGAGCCAACCATGTGTTGCCTCCATCGTTGGATTTTTGCATGTTTAAACCTGTGGGGCCTGTCCATACAACAATTAAGTTTCCAGCAGCTGTCATTACCGGAATGGCACCTTCAACGGTTTCGTCCCCATCGATGCAGTCTCCTTTTTCTTGGGCAATTTGTACGGGAGTGGACCAGGTTAAACCATTGTCGCGTGACTGGGCGTAGAGAATGGAACTCGAGTCGTCGGGATTTTTTGATCCGTATTTATCGAATTGCGTCCAGGTCATGAAAAGCGTGTTGGTAGCAAAATCGTAATCGACCCAATGTTTATCTTGAACCTTTCCTTTTACTGGAGCTGGAAAACTGCCATCGTTCCATTTACCATTCACAGAATCAACTTTCTGGCAGACAATACGGTCTAGGTGATCAACTCGATTGATACTGGCAAGGTGAAAATAATAGAGGCTACCCAGGGAATCAAAAAGTAGAACGGGGTCTCCATAAACGCCATTCGAGCTTTTGAGCGTAGTAGATGTCCAAGTCTTTCCACCGTCCATTGAATAGTAATAATCATCCAACACAGTTCCCGCTGCGATGATGTTGGGGTTTTTGGGATGAATGACAATACTGGGTTCAACCTGACCGTAAGCTTTTTTAGAATCTGGACCAGCAGGAACAACGACATGAGTCGAAGATATACTAGCACAACCCGAAAGTAGGCCCAGACAGATAAGGGCTGAGGAAAAACGCATGATCTATCTTAACCAGAAATCGCGCAACATTTTTTCCTTCGAACTAGTTTTAAAGGAAAGTCTGAATCTCGGTTGTTCATAAGACTCCATCGTTACCTTTAAATCCATCAATACTTTGTCGCGAGAAACGAGTAGGGTAAAAGTATCGCCTTCGTTAAGACTGGACAACAATTCGTTCAAGTCGCCACTGTCCACTCTAAAACCATCTACGGCAATGATTTCATCGTCAACACTTAACCCTGCATTTTCGGCAGTGGAATTGGATCTTACGTAGCGAACTACAGTTGTTCCTCCATTGTCCGAAAAACGAGCGCCAAAAGTTGGTTGTTTTTGACCGATGTACTCTGCTTCAATTCCCACGCGCGAAAAGTAAACGTTGTAATCGGGCATTTCAGTTCCATCGATGTAGTTGGCCCAAAATTCAGTTAAATCCTGTTTGGTCCATTGTTCCAATTCAGCCTTGAATTCTGCATTCGTGAATCCGCGATTTTCTTTCTTGTAATACTTCTGATAAAGGGCTTGTAAAAAGTTATCCAGAGAGTTTTTTCCCTTGCTTTCATAAATGATCATGGCATCAAAGATGGCCGCCATCATTTGACCACGCGTATAATAGGTCATCGTGGTGTTTGCAGAATTTTCATTCGGGCGATAAGCCTTTATCCAAGCATCGTAAGACGAATGAGAAAGAGGTTGAACACGTGAACCTGGTGTTCCTTCAACGTAATTCAAACTCCCGTTTAATTTGCTGATATACTGTTCTTGGGTGTAATAACCCGCGCGCAACATCAACAACTCATCGTAGTAGCTCGTAAATCCTTCCATCACCCAAAGCAGGGTCGTATAGTTCTCCTCGTCGTAATTGAAAGGTCCCAATTCAATTGGTCGGATTCTCTTCACATTCCACAAGTGAAAATATTCGTGTGCCACCAAGGAAAGAAAGCCGAGGTATTCAGCTCCTTGATAAGTCCATCTATTTACGCTCAACGTTGTTGAATTCTTATGCTCGAGTCCGCCTTGACCATTTACTACATTGTGTACAATAAACAAGTATTCCTTATTTGGATTTTCCCCAAATACCTTCGTTGCATTTTCCACAATATTAGCCATGTCTTTTTGAAGGGTAGGGATGTCGTAATTACCGTCTCCGTACATCGCAACAGTATGCTTCACTCCAGCTGCCTCAAAGTCGAACAATACTTGATTTCCTATTTCAATTGGGCAGTCCACCAACTGATCGTAGTCCTTAAAAGTGAACGTTTCGCCACTGTCTCCCTGAACACCTTCTGATTTTCTCGATAGAGCCGTTGAGACATGTTTGAAGCTTTTGTGCTTATGTACCGTTAGCGTACCTGCTTTGTTTTTTAACTTTTCGACATACATGAATACGCCTGAGCCACTAATGAAACCGTGGGTATTGTCCAAAAAACTCGTTCTTACCGTTAACTCAAATGAGTAAACTTCATAGGAAATGTGGATGGATTTGGAATTATTGGATTCAATTAACCACGTGTTTTTAGCTGTTTTTTGAATAGGCAAACGCTCACCTTTTTCATTTTTGGCATGTACTTGGTTGAGGTTTTTTGAAAATTCTCTAACCAAGTAACTACCAGGAGCCCAGACAGGTAGTTTTACTTCCAGCGTTTTATCCTTCCAATTCGATACCGTCATATCTACTTGGAAATAGTGGTTTTCTGGTTTCTCCATTCGCACATCGTAATGCACCTCTTGCGAAAATAAGGCGAAGGCAAATACGTTAAGGATTGCTAAAACTGTCAGGTAATATCTCATATTATTGATAAATTCAAGTAAAATCTAAGTTTGTAAAAATAGAAATTCTAGTATGAAAAGATTGGTGATTTTAAGTGGGCTTTTCTTAATAAGTTGTAAACAAGAAGCCGCAGATGTATCAGGAGCAGAAGATGTGGCTTCCTTGAAAAGCGAAATTGAACAACTGAAACTGGAGAGTTCCTTGAAGGATTCTGCCATCAATGAAAGTCTTTTGTTTTTCAATGAAATAAAATCCAATCTGGAGGCTATTAACGTGAAGAAGGAAGGTTTGCAGCGCATGTCGAACAATCCAGAGTCAGCTAATTACGACAAGGAATGGATGCTGGAAGAAATCAAGCACATCAATTACCTGCGCGAAGAAAATGCAAAGAAAGTAGGTCAGCTGCAAAACCAACTGAAGGAAAAAGGTGTCAATATTTCCGAATTGTCGAAACTCATTGCAAGCCTCCAAGAGGATATTAAGGCTCGTGATGGTGAAATTGCTGTATTACAGGATCAATTAGCCCAGAAAGACATTGCTTATGCTCAATTGTTTGACGCTTATCAGGTTAAAGAGTTCGATCTAGACGCCGCGATATATGATCTCAACAAGGCGTATTACGTCTATGGGTCTGAAAAGGAATTGGTGGATAATGGAGTGCTTGAAAAGAAGAACGGTTTCCTCGGAATTGGTAAAAAGGTGAGTATGAATAAAGACCTGAACGATCAATACTTTACGGAAATCGATTTGCGAAACAAAAAGGAAATCAACATAATTGGCAGTAAGCCAAAGATCATTTCGGTCCATCCTTTGGACAGTTATTCCTTACAAATGAGTGGGGGAAGTAATAAATTGGTCATTAAGAATCCTTCCGAATTTTGGAAGGTTTCGAAATACCTAGTGGTTTGTGTTCAATAGAGAAAAGAGAATTCTTTGGAGTTGTACTCTTTAACATATAAATGAGGATAATGCGCTTCCATTTCGGAGCGCATTAATTCTATCGGAAGGTCAGCAAACTCGCCATAATAATGAACATATTCCATGAACTTTTGGTCTTTTTCAAAGGCTTGAAACATGGAGTCATTTTGCCCATCCCACGAAAGTGGGCTTACTCCAGAAATGGCACAGATTCTCCTGTCGAATGCAGGTGTACAACGAACCCATTTTTCTTGGATATAGGCACAAACATAACCGTGAAATACAATTTCGTCTTTTTTGAGGTAGTGAATCAATCGATCAGAGTTCAAGTGGTTTTTGACTATGGCAAAGCCGAGTTTGGAGGGAATGTCAAGAGCTCTCAAAGCACTCGCCATGAGGATGCTCTTTTCTACACACCAAGCTCTTTTCTTGTTGATTATCTCAGAAGATACAAGAGCTTCTGGTTTTAAATTCAAATGAAAGGGATCGTAAAGTTGACCGTCTCTAACCATGAGATACAGAGCTTTCGCCGCTTCGAGCGAGTCCATGTTTTGAAACGAAAGTACGTACTCCTGAATGCTTTTGTGCTCATGATTCAAGAAATCAGTTGGAACTAGATAGGGCGAAATATCCTCTTTCACGTATTTTTGATTCAAAGTTAAAGTATGATCGACTTCCCGCAAAAATTGGATGAAAAAATTGGTCCAACCTCTCCTTTTCCCTTCCTCAAGAAAACCCTTCGTCTGATTCTAGGAAAGGAAAAACCCGATTGGTACACGCGTTTGTTTTGCTGGATAGGGCTTTGCGTTGGTCTTTATCTGACTTTTTGGAATGCCCTCGGTACCCTAACTTTCTTTCTACTAGATTTTATTGAAGCCGAAAAAGGAGTGTATACACGGAATTTTATTGCTGAAAAGGCCGATGTTTATGGCTTTTCGACGGAGAATTTTGAACAAGTCCTTTTTACCTATCACGCCTTGTCAGGACTTCTTTGGACCTTGATGCTTTTGTCTTTGATATTGGTTTATCGGCAAAAAAATGCGGGACTTTGGACTTTCGTATTACTCGCCGGATTGCTGAATGCCTTTTTGGTCTTCTATATATCTTGGGGGTATTACAGCCAGGAACTGACGGTAACGGATCAAATATTAAACCTACTTACATTGGTTCTTGGGCTCGTCCTTCTAACGATTAAGAAGAAAAAAACGAATCACGAAGAAGAAGGGGAAGGCTTAGCTCATGTGGACCAAAACCTTCAACAATAAGGTGAGCCTTTTCATACTCGGCAGATCTTTCTTGCAACATGGTTTGAATCAATTCTAAAAGCTCTTGCTCTGTTTTGTTTTGCAACAAGGGACGTTTTTCAATTTGTCCCGGTTGATTCAGTCGACTCAGAAGTTGCTCAGGAGTTAGTTTCAAATATACGGTTTTACCATTTTCATTCATCCAAGTCATATTATCGTTGAACATCGGTGTGCCGCCTCCTACGGAAATAATATGCTTGCTTAAGTTGTCGGTCGCATGAAGTGCATGTTTCTCCAATTGCCGAAAGTAATCCTCGCCATGCTCTTCAAAAATTTGCGTGATCGATTTTTGAGTTTGTATTTCTATTTCTTGATCCAGGTCGATATAGTCGAAGGCTAACTTTTTGGCCAATTTTTTCCCGAGTGAACTTTTGCCTGACCCCATGAATCCAATTAAAAATACTTTCATGTCGCAAAAATAGCCAGATGTTTGAATTTTTTTGTTCTTCAAAATTATTAGAAATCAAGGGCTTAAAAGAAAGGGATCAAAAACTTTCAAAAAAAATGCCTTGGAGGGCTTGCAGTTCTTGATAATACCCGTATATTTGCACCCGTCAAACGATAAGACAAGCCGCTAAAAAAGTTTAGCAGCCATCGAAAATGACAAAGTTTAGATTCCGTAGCTCAGTTGGTAGAGCAATACACTTTTAATGTATGGGTCCTGGGTTCGAGCCCCAGCGGGATCACAAAAAAAGCCTTGACGATAGATCGTTGAGGCTTTTTTATTGCATTTTATTCTCATTCTGAGTAGGCTTTTGGATCAAAGGTTCTTGAGCAAAAAAAATAGGTCCTATTGCTTGTCTTGTTTACCAAATTCCAACAAGGTAAACAGTCAATCGTGTGAATATTTAAATCTGCCAATTACTCCTAAAGGAGTATTTTTACTTTGCTTTGTAAGCTTAGTTTTGAAGATTAAAAAAGAACAATCATGGTATTTACAGGAAGCGAAGATCACAAAATCACCTTAGCAGAAGGGAGCGAATTAACTGAGAATTATAGAACAACATTGATGACCTATTTTAACGGCATCAAAGGGGGCTATATTGGTGGTGATGATATGAAGGAGTTGTTGGATCAAGACGATGTGGTAGGTTTTCGATACTACTATGGCTTGTCTTCAACAGTGCCCCCAGTTCCTCAGGTTGTTTTTGTAGGTGTAGATGCCAATGGAAACGATGTTACGAACGGAATTATCTTGGACAAAGCAGAATTGTGCCCGAGTAAATGTGCGCCCGATAACCCGCTCAATTCATGACGCTGGCTTCAAAAACGATATACTTAACTGTTTCTTTAATTTTATTGTATCTCGTTTTTAAGACGCGAAAAAACGATAAGGCTCGCCAGATGATTCCTTATTTTTTGGCTAGTTTTTTAGGTGAACACCTCTCCATTGTTATTATTAGCATGGGGTATTTCAATATTTGGTTTGTTAATGTTTACTTGGTATTCGAGTACCTTACACTGATTTATTTGTTTTATAAATGGTTTCCAACTCCACTTATGAAAAGATGGATCATGATTTTTTCGGTGATTCAGTTGATCGTTTTTTCATGGGAATTGTGGACCCAATCTTTTCATTTGTTTTTTATTAAAACAAACTATTCTCAGTCCTTGATTTTTATCTTTTTGGCAACAATTGGTTTACTCCAATTTCTTTCCAAAGTAGAGGAAAGTTTAAATAAACTGGGAGAATTTTGGTTGCTGATGGGGCTTTTGCTCTACAATTCCTATCACTTTATTCAAGGAGCACTTTCCTACCTCATGTCAACCATGGAGGTAGAAATTCCGGGTGTTACCTATTATATCGCCAAGGGCTTGAATACCCTTGTCGTTCTATTTTTCATTAAGTCTGTCCTATGTTTCAGAGCGAGAATGCAATCGGTTTAGTAGTTATAAGTGCCATAACCATCATTTTTATCGTGATCATTATTTTGATTGTTACGATGATTCAATACCACAACAAACTTTTGAGGAAGCAAAGAGAAACCTTCGACCAGATTTTACGGGCCACGGAGATTGAAAGTCAGAGAATTGGACAAAATTTGCACGATGATTTGGGGCCGATGTTAGCGTCCATCAAACTTTCTTTATCCGGTGCATTAATGGCTGGTGATATGGATCATGGGTCCAAACAAATTCTGGAAAATGGCAAAGAATATATATCCGAGGCTCTGTTAATGGTGAGAGATCAAGCTCATGTGCTTAGCGCTGCCAATATTCAACAAAAAGGTCTTCATGAAATTTTGTTGGAACGCATTAATTTACTGAAAACAGGAGGAGGTTGGAATGGCAGTTTGGAAAATTATTCCAGTGTTTGGGAATTCGATCAATCGGCAAAGTTGATGCTTTTTAGAGTCTTGAATGAGTTGATTTACAATACGGTGAAACACTCGGATGGCGACTCCTTCAAGATCGAATTTCAGGACAAGGAGAGCCAAATTTGGATTCGTTACACGGATAATGGTGGAAAGGAACTCGACACGTCAAAATCCATGGGGATTGGCTTAAAAGGGATACAATCAAGGGTCAAGTTTCTGAAAGGAACGATGGAGTTTTATCAGCAAGTTGGCTTTGGTCTACTCATGAAGTTTCCCAATAGCCACTTTTTGGAATCAAAAACTTAAACCTGCACTTTTTTCCAGCTTCCTTTTTTGAACCAGAACCAACAAACGACAGCGTGCAAACTATGACACAGGGCGATAGAAATGAAGATGCCGTCCACACCCCAATTCATGTTTTTTGCCAGAAAATAGGCTAGGGGTAGCTCAAGACAAAGCAATACACTCCCGTTGATAACCATGTGTGATTTGGTGTCTCCAGCCCCATTGAAGGCTTGTATGAGAACCATTCCTAAGCCAAAAAACAAATAGCCAAGCGTTATGATTTTGAGTGCTTTGGAAGCAATTTTAATGGTGGGCACCTCCTTCGTGAAAATGCCTGCTATGGAATCTCCGAAAAGGTAAAAGACGACCGAAACGAGAAATAAAAAGGACATGGTGAGCACAGAGGTCAATCGTACCGATGCTTCAGCACGTTCTATTTTGTTGGCACCAAGGTATTGTCCAACCAAGGTAGAAACTGCACCAGATA
>JAOASF010000184.1 GCA_025210175.1 Crocinitomicaceae bacterium
CGTTGAATCCGAAATCATCTTTTCCTTCGCGTACTTTTTGAACGATAATTGCACCTTCACCACCAGCGTTAGCAATGATCTGACGAAGTGGCTCTTCAACTGCTCTGCGAACGATTGAAACTCCTGTGTCCTCGTCTTCGTTTGCTCCAGTAACTCCTTCCAAAGCGTCGATAGAGCGAATCAAAGCAACACCACCACCAGGTACGATACCTTCTTCTACAGCAGCTCTTGTTGCAGCCAATGCATCGTCTACGCGGTCTTTCTTCTCTTTCATCTCAACTTCGGTAGCAGCACCTACGTACAATACTGCAACACCACCAGCCAATTTTGCCAAACGCTCTTGCAACTTCTCACGATCGTAATCGGAAGTTGTAGATTCCATTTGTGCCTTGATTTGGTTCACACGCGCTTCGATGTCCGCTTTGTTACCAGCACCGTTGATGATGGTTGTATTTTCTTTGTCGATTTCGATTTTCTCTGCCGTTCCCAACATGTCCAAAGTTGTGTTCTCCAAAGTCATACCTCTTTCTTCAGAAATTACCTGTCCTCCTGTTAGGATAGCGATGTCTTCCAACATAGCCTTTCTGCGGTCACCAAATCCTGGTGCTTTTACAGCAGCAATTTTCAGTGATCCTCGGATTCGGTTAACCACCAAAGTAGCCAATGCTTCACCATCCAAATCCTCAGCGATAATCAACAAGGCTTTTCCTGCTTGAACAGCTGGTTCCAATACTGGAAGCAACTCCTTCATGTTGGAAATCTTCTTGTCGTAGATCAAGATCAATGGGTTCTCCATTTCTGTGATCATTTTATCTGTGTTGGTAACGAAGTAAGGAGACAAGTATCCACGATCGAATTGCATTCCTTCTACCGTTTTTACTTCCGTTTCTGTCCCTTTCGCTTCTTCAACTGTAATAACTCCATCGTTACCAACTACCTTCATCGCTTCAGCGATCAAAGCACCGATTGTTTCGTCGTTATTCGCAGAAATCGTTGCAATTTGCTTGATTTTGTCGTTGTCTGAACCTACTTCTTTCGAAAGTGTTTTCAAACTTTTTACTACTTCAGCAACTGCCTTGTCGATTCCTCTTTTCAAATCCATTGGATTCGCTCCAGCAGCAACGTTTTTCATACCAGCTGTGATGATTGCTTGTGCCAAAACCGTAGCAGTTGTTGTTCCATCACCTGCAATATCAGCAGTTTTGGAAGCTACCTCTTTCACCATTTGAGCACCCATGTCCTCAATAGGATCTTTCAATTCGATTTCTTTCGCCACCGAAACACCATCTTTTGTCACGTGTGGAGCACCGAATTTTTTACCGATAACTACGTTTCTACCTTTTGGTCCGAGTGTTACCTTCACTGCATTGGCCAATGCATCAACACCTTTTTTTAGTTTCTCTCTAGCTTCTACGTCGAAGTAAATTTCTTTTGCCATTTTTTCTAACTTTTTTCGTTGTTAAAATATTCCGTAAATGTCTGATTCACGCATGATCAAGTAAGTGCTTCCGTCAATTTTAATTTCGGTACCAGAGTACTGACCATACAAAACCGAATCACCAGTTTTAACTGACATTGGTTCATCTTTTTTTCCAGGGCCAACAGCTACTACAGTTCCACGCAATGGTTTTTCCTTCGCCGTGTCTGGAATGATGATACCACTCGCTGTTTTTTGCTCTGCCGGAGCGGCTTCTATAAGCACGCGATCCGCCAATGGTTTAAAGTTTACTGACATATTTGATCAATTTATTTTTTAACGTTATGCTGCCACTATGACGAAGATTGTGCCAAGTGCTATTTTGGGACATTTTATCAGTGTAATGGGAAAGTTAGACACAAAAAAAATGTCAGACTGACAGTCTGACATTTTTATATAATTATTTCCGAGCTTATTCTGCCGGCTGACCTTGAGCTGGCTGACCTGGCGTTTGTTGTTGCTGTGCTTGTTCAGGAACTTCAGGCATAGAACTGATTGATTTCGTTGAAATCGTCAAGTAAATGCTCGACACCATAATGAAGGCAGCTAAAATCCATGTAGCTTTCTCGATAAAGTCGTTGGTTTTTTGAACGCCACCAATTTGCTGTGCCGCACCAAAGTCAGAACTCAAACCTCCACCTTTTGGGTTTTGAGCAAAAACAACAAGTGTCAATAAAACACTAGCAATAACGATTAAAATTTGTAGTATGATTGTCATCTTCTAATTGGTGTTTTGTTCTAATTTTCGAATTTGGTCTGCAAAGAAAATCTTTTTTTCTGGAAATAACAACATTAATTGATTGTAAGCTACAATTGCTTTTGGGTAATTGCCTTGAGCAACATAAATTTTTGCCAATGTTTCGCTCACGGGCATTACTTCTTCGTTGATACTTTCTTTGGCTTTTTCCAGCGGGTTGAAGAAAGGAACCTTTTCTTTAACCTCTTCTTTTATGCTCTCCTCGAAACGGCGAATTTTGGGGTCTTTTTCGATGAACTCATCGATAATGGCCTCTTTATTAATGGGGGTGTTTGCAGTTTCAACAGGCTTTTTATTATCCTCGGACTTCTTTGTCTGAGATACATCTTCAGCAGGAACACGATCTTCTATAAGTGCGTTCTCCGGCTGGAGCCAACTGCTGAATTTTTTCTTTTTCTTTTTGTCGCTCTTTTTCTCCGCCTTTTCTTCTTTGCCTTTCTTCTTGTCTTTTTTGCCTTCCTTTTTGGCTTTTTCTTTCTTCTTCTTTTTGGACTTTTCTTTCTTTTCCTTCTTCTGCTTAGGTTCTTCTTCAGCTTCAATTTCAGCTTCTTTTCTCTCCTTTTTATCGAGAGACATCGTCAAGTGATAGCTTTGTGATAGGGCTTCAGAGGTGGTTCTATCCTTATCTACATCTTCTCCCAAGGAAAGATCCAGAGTTACGCTTTTTTCCTCTTCCTCAAATGCGGATGGATCCACTTCCTCTATGGTGTTTTCGGATTCAACCTTACTGTTTTCAATTGTTTCTTCCAGCTTGGTTAAATCGAAATTTTCGACTTCTTTTACTGGGATCTCTACTTCAAAATCAGCTGCATTTTCTTCTTCATCCTCTATTGTTAAGTCCTCGTCAACTAACTCTATTTTGAGCTCCATTTCCTCTTCGTCTGGTTCGCTCAAATCATCTTCTGTTTGAGTTTCATCTGTATGAGGCATGTGATCCAAAGACTCTTCATCCAAAGACACGGCGGCACTGACGCTTTCTTCAACTAATTCATCAATGGCTTCCTCACTTGAAATTTCTGTTTCGGAAAAGTCATTGATAATTTCTTGCTGGATACTGTCGAGTTCAGAAGTTCTGGTTTCCAATTTCTCTGAGGCAGAATCATCAATTTTTTCGTGGGCTACTTCCTCTTCGAGGTTTTCAGCCGTATCGCTTACAAAATCCGCTTCAATTCTTTCCTCTGTAACGTTTTCCTCTGCTTGTTCCGTCGGTACTTTTTGGATAATTTCTGTAGGTACACCGGAATCCTGCTCCTTCGCTTGAATCAGTTCGTAAAGACGTACGCGATCGCTTACCCGAAAGGCGTGAGCATTCAAGGCATCGTCAAAATTCAGTGATTTTTCGGCTCCTAAAGTCTTGAGCAAAAGCAAGGGAAAGCTCTGTGAATACGGGTATTTAGCTATGAGCGACTCTAAATCTGCAATGTATTCCGCCTTGCAAAGGCTAGGGTCTTCAATACAGCGAGCAACGTCTTCAATATTCATTTACCAATTGGATAAAAGTTTAGCAACCACGTCTTGAACAATCTGGGCGTTAATTTCCTCTAACAGGGTGTTTTCTATCGTTGAAATATCCTGATTGGCATCGTAATCTTGAAATTTCGATAGGGTAAACTCCATTTTGTCTTCCTCCGGCGCGGTGATGAAGATAGTAAAATTCGCACGCACCGTCAGTCGGTTTTTTGCTGCAACATCTCCGGGTTGAAGGGCGATCGGAGCCACGCTGTAAGAACTTATTTTTCCATCAATGGTAATTTCTGGTTCAGCCGAAGGATTCAATAAAAGTCTTGTATTGTTTTGAATTCCATCCTTGATTGCTTCCGTAAGAATCGATGCATAACTAGCTGGAGCAGTGGCTGCATCTATCTCCAAGGTATTTACCTGAAAAGTTTTCCATTCTTCAGGCATGGTACCATCTCGGAAGGAAATGCTAGTAGGCCAACAAGCTGATAAAATCAGTAATAGAGCGAAAGGAAGGAGTCTTATCATAAATTCAAATCGTATTCTTTGATTTTTCGGTACAAAGTTCGTTCCGAAATCCCCAGTTCTTCGGCTGCGTATTTACGTTTACCACGATGCTTTTCCAAGGCTTTTTTGATCAATTCCTTTTCGCGATCTTCGAGCGATAAGGATTCTTCCACTTCTTCGTGAATTTCGTAATCCTCTGTGTCGTTCGGGTGGTAAATGTGCGTATCGTAATTCTCCTCTGCCTTCGCAGGAGGAGGAAGGCTTCGAGTTCCATTGTAATCGTTTACATCAGAAAACATGCGGTTGACATAGGCACTTTGGTCTTTCGACAACTCAATGTTTCCATTGTTATTGATGATCTCAAGAACCAACTTCTTCAATTCGTTCAAATCTCCCTTCATATCGAAGAGGAACTTGTACATCAATTCTCGATCGCTAAATGATTCCTCACTCGCCTTATCAATCACGGCAGGACTGCTCTCCATTTTCTCTGGAAGATAACTTCTCAGTTTGAAGGCATCAATCTCTCTATCAGTTTCTATCACCGAAATTTGTTCGACTACATTCTTCAATTGACGAATGTTTCCAGGCCAATGATAGGTATTCAATAACTGCACAGCGTCTTCACCTAAGCGGATGGCTGGCATTCTATATTTATCTGCAAAATCAGCTGAAAATTTGCGGAAAATCAAGTGAATATCATCTTTTCTCTCGCGCAAAGGAGGAAGAGAAATGGGAACGATACTCAAACGGTAAAAAAGGTCCTCTCTGAATTTACCAGAAGCAATTGCCTTTTGCATATTCTCATTGGTAGCGGCAACGACGCGAACGTTGGTTTTTAGAACTTTTGAAGATCCCACGCGAATAAATTCACCTGTTTCCAATACACGCAACAAGCGGACTTGAGTTTGCATCGGAAGTTCAGCTACTTCATCCAAAAAGATGGTTCCACCGTCGGCTACTTGAAAATATCCCTCACGACTTCCAGAAGCTCCAGTAAAAGCTCCTTTTTCGTGACCAAATAGTTCTGAATCAATCGTTCCCTCAGGGATTGCTCCGCAGTTCACAGCAATGTATTCTCCATGCTTTCTTGAGCTTAGTTGGTGAATTACCTGCGGAATGATTTCCTTTCCGGTTCCACTTTCTCCTGTCACCAAAACCGAAATATCAGTAGGAGCAACTTGCATGGCAATTTCCAATGCTCTGTTGAGCAAAGGCGCGTTACCAATTATACCGAAGCGTTGTTTTACTTGCTGTAAATTCATTTTATAGTTCGATGTGTTGTATAGGGTGTGGAGGCAAAACTTCAACCACATCACCGAATAGGGTAGCAGAAGTACAGTCTTTAATGTGCACCATTACATATTGTCCCTTTTTCAAATCACCTCTATCGAAGATAACAACAGAATTTCGATCGTCGCGACCAAATAATTGCTCGTCTGATCTTTTGGAAGGACCTTCAATTAATACTTTCACTGTTTTGCCAACTTGCTCCTGATGTTGTTTCAAAGAGTGCTGACCTTGTAAGGCAATAATTTCTTCTAAACGAGCTGATTTTACTTCGTCCGGAACATTGTCCTCAAACTTTCTTTCTGCCAAGGTCTTTGGACGCTCAGAATACTTGTACATGTATGCAAATCCAAATTCTACCTCCTTCATCAAGGAAATAGTATCCTGGTGCTCTTCGTCTGTTTCATCACAGAATCCAGAGATAATGTCTGTAGATATACAGTAATTCGGTATGATTCGTTTAATGGCCGCAATTCGATCCATATACCACTCGCGAGAATAACCGCGATTCATTCGTTTCAACATGGCCGTATTTCCTGATTGAACAGGAAGGTGGATGTATGAACAAACGTTTTCGTATTTCGCAATTACTTCCAACACATCGTCTCCCATGTCCTTCGGGTGAGAAGTGGAGAAGCGAACACGCATATCGGGTGAAACTTGTGCAACCATTTCCAACAATTGGGCAAAATTAGTTGTCGGTAAGTTTTCATCCTTGATTTCACCTTTTGCAGAAAGGTTGAAACGGTAGGAGTCAACATTCTGTCCCAAAAGGGTTACTTCTCTGTATCCCAAATTGAATAATTCCTTGCATTCTCGTACAATCGTTTGCGGGTCACGAGAGCGCTCGCGTCCACGTGTAAATGGAACCACACAGAAAGAACACATGTTATCACAACCGCGCGTAATGGATACGTAACTCGTTATACCACCTTTGTCTAGTTTAACAGGCGTGATGTCTGCATACGTTTCCTCACGAGAAAGTAAAACGTTAACAGCCTTTTGACCAGAACCAACTTCTTCAATCAAATTAGGCAAGTCGCGGTAAGAGTCTGGACCCGCTACAATATCAACCAACTTTTCTTCCTCAAGTAGGTTTTTCTTCAAACGCTCGGCCATACAACCCAAAACACCAACTACCAATTCAGGGTTTTGGTTCTTTTGTTTCTTGAAATCCTTTAAGCGGACACGTACTTTCTGTTCCGCATTTTCGCGAATGGAACAAGTGTTCAATAAAATAACGTCGGCTTCCTTACTGTCTTGCGTGGTTTCGTACCCTTGACCTGATAGAATGGAAGCAACTACTTCACTGTCCGCGAAGTTCATTTGACAACCGTAACTTTCTAGGTATAATTTTTTTGAGGTGCCTTCATTCGTAGGCATCATGATTGCTTCACCCTGACGAGCCTCGTCGATGGTCTTGTTTGCTGTATGTTCGTTGTGTTGCATGTCTGTTTTCGAGGGTACAAAAATACAACAACAAAGGGTTCTGACAAAATGACAGATTGAGCAAAAAAAAGATTTTACATTTTTTTATACTATCGTATAAAGGAGAAAAACCTGACAACCTTAAAAACCATAAGCTTGTTTTTTCGTTTGAATAGATATTATTTTGCAATTTGGATTGAAGCTCAGTCCACAGATCTGTGATAGAAAATTATGGCGAAAAATTTAGTGATTGTCGAGTCACCGGCTAAGGCCAAAACCATTGAAGGATATTTAGGTAAAGATTACGTCGTGAAATCCAGTTATGGTCACGTGCGTGATTTGGCGAAGAAAGGTGTCGCAATTGACATTGAAAATAATTTCGAACCCAAGTACGAAGTATCCGCTGATAAAAAGCAAGTAGTTTCCGAGTTAAAAAAATTGGTAAAGGATGCAGAGACTGTATGGCTCGCTACCGATGAGGACCGCGAGGGAGAAGCCATTTCTTGGCACTTGTATGAGACTTTGAACCTGAAAAAGAAAGAAACGAAACGAATTACATTCAACGAGATCACGAAAACGGCAATCCAAAAAGCGATTGAAAAACCCCGTGAAATCAATATCGAATTAGTGAATGCTCAACAAGCGCGACGTGTTTTGGATCGATTGGTTGGTTTTGAGTTGTCTCCAGTGCTTTGGAGAAAGGTTCGTCCATCCTTGTCTGCCGGTCGTGTTCAATCGGTAGCTGTTCGTTTGATTGTAGAAAGAGAAAAAGAAATTCTTGCTTTTCAACCAACTACCTTCTATCGTCTCAATGCCACTTTTATTAAAGGTAAAGACAAGATTCCAGCTGAATTGAACAAGCAATTCTCTTCTGCTAAGGAAGTGGAAGATTTCTTGGAGAAAGTCAAAAGTGCTGATTTCCAGGTGGAAGAGGTGACGAAAAAGCCGGCTACCAAAACGCCAGCGGCACCATTTACCACATCTACTCTTCAACAAGAAGCATCTCTGAAATTAGGATTCTCGGTTTCAAGAACCATGTCGGTAGCGCAACGCTTGTACGAAAGCGGACACATTACCTATATGAGAACGGACTCGGTCAACCTTTCGGATACGGCAGTTAACGGAGCGCAGAATGAGATTGAAAAGGCTTATGGGAAAGAATACTCCAAGCCAACAAAATATACCACCAAGTCTTCAGGAGCTCAAGAGGCCCACGAAGCGATTCGTCCGACGGACTTCTCCAAGCACCAAATTACCATGGAGCGTGATGAAGAGCGTTTGTACGAATTGATTTGGAAAAGAACGGTTGCTTCACAAATGGCGCATGCTAAATTGGAGCGTACAACTGTAAAGATTACCACAAATGGTGTTTCTGAATACTTCCAAGCAAAAGGAGAGGTGATTCAGTTCGATGGGTTCTTACGTGTTTATTTGGAGTCGAATGTAGACGAAGAGGAAGACGAGAAGGATGTTGAAGGCTTGCTTCCTGCCATGGCAGAAGGAGATGCCTTGATGCAAGAGAGAATTACGGCCATTCAACGATTTACACGTCATGCCCCACGTTATGTGGAAGCATCACTCGTAAAGAAATTGGAAGAATTGGGCATTGGTCGACCATCAACGTACGCGCCAACTATTTCGACTATCCAAAAAAGAGGATATGTCGAGAAAAAGGAATTGGACGGTACCGAAAGAGAATATGATTTCTATGAGGTAGTAAAAGGAGAGGTGAAAAAGATTTCGAAGTCGGAAGTGGTCGGACGTGAAAAAAACAAATTGTCACCAACCGATATCGGGATTATTGTAACTGACTTCTTGGCCGAGCACTTTGGGCGAATCATGGATTATAATTTTACCGCTCAAGTAGAGGAGGAGTTCGATGAAATTGCAAAAGGAATGCGTGAATGGACGGCCATGATTCATGATTTCTACAAGCCTTTTCATACAGATGTGGAAGACACGCTCGAAAATTCTGAAAGAGCTACAGGTGAGCGTGAGTTAGGACATCATCCAGTTTCTGGTAAACGAATTATTGCGCGTATCGGGCGATTTGGACCGATGGTTCAAGTAGGAGATGAGCAAGAAGATGGTGAAAAACCTCAATTTGCATCCTTGCAAAAAAATCAAAGCATAGGAACCATTACTTTGGAAGAAGCGTTGGATTTGTTCAAATTACCTAGAACGCTAGGTGAATTTGAGGACCAAGTGGTAAAAGCGAATATTGGACGCTTCGGGCCGTATGTTCAGCATGCCAAGGCTTTTGTGTCCATTCCAAAGGAGGAAGACCCGATGTCGATTACATTGGAGAGAGCTATTGAGTTAATTCACGCCAAGAGAGAAGCTGATGCCAACAAGATAATTAAGTTGTTCCCAGA
>JAOASF010000185.1 GCA_025210175.1 Crocinitomicaceae bacterium
CAGATTTGGCTTTACTTTATGGTTTCCCAAAGGTATCGGGTGGTCAAATCCAAATTTCAAATGACTTTCAAAAAGCTCTGCAAGCTGCTGAATCTACGGCAAAAGCATGGGGAGATGAATTTGTTAGTGCTGAAGTAATTTTACACAGCATTATTCAGCAAAAAGATGCGATATCTCGACTACTGAAGGACTTGGGATTAACTGCAAAAAAAATCGAGAATTACATACAGGTTATGAGAAAAGGAAGTAAAGTAGACTCCAATAGTTCCGACAACAATTATCAGTCACTTTCCCGCTACGCGAAAGACTTGAATGAAATGGCCCAAAGTGGCAAATTGGATCCTGTGATTGGTCGCGATGATGAAATTAGACGTGTTCTTCAAATCTTATCGAGAAGAATCAAGAACAATCCCATACTTATAGGAGAGCCAGGTGTAGGTAAAACGGCTATTGCAGAAGGGATTGCCCACCGAATTGTGAATGGAGATGTTCCTGACAATCTTCGAACCAAAAAGGTTTTCTCATTGGATATGGGAGCATTGGTTGCTGGGGCTAAATACAAAGGAGAATTTGAGGAGCGGCTGAAAGCTGTTGTTAAGGAAGTGATTGATTCAGCTGGCGAGATCATTCTTTTCATTGATGAAATTCACACCCTGGTTGGAGCCGGTGGCGGCGAAGGTGCTATGGATGCTGCCAATATTTTAAAGCCAGCCTTGGCTCGTGGAGAGTTGAGAGCGGTTGGTGCCACTACTCTTGCAGAATACCAAAAGTACTTCGAAAAAGACAAGGCCTTGGTTCGTCGATTCCAAACGGTGATGGTCGAAGAGCCCAATTTTGAAGACTCTGTTTCCATACTTCGCGGAATCAAGGAAAAGTACGAGAATCACCATAAGGTAATTATCAAAGACGCGGCAATTATTGCGGCGGTTGAATTGAGTCAACGCTACATTACAGAGCGCTTCTTGCCAGACAAGGCTATCGACTTACTCGATGAAGCCGCTTCGAAATTGCAAATGGAAATCAATTCAAAACCAGAGGAATTGGACGAATTGGAAAGACGAATCATGCAGTTGGAAATAGAGCGTGAAGCCATCAAGCGCGAGAATGACCAAGCGAAAATTTCGACCTTGGACAAGGAGCTTTCCGAATTGAAAGAAAAACGTGATACTTTCCTAGCCAAATGGAAGAATGAACGAGATGTAGTTGATCGCATTCAGCAAATCAAAGAAGAAATCGAACAGACAAAGTTTGATGCTGACGCTGCAGAGCGCAATGGGGATTATGGAAAAGTAGCCGAGTTGCGCTATGGGAAAATCAAGGAGCTTGAAACGGAGTTGGAAAACAGCAAGGAAAAATTGGCAGAAATTCAAAAGGAAACCAAAACCATAAAAGAAGAAGTTGATGCCGAAGAAATTGCAGAAGTTGTTGCAAAATGGACGGGTATTCCAGTTTCAAAAATGCTTGAATCAGAGGTGAGTAAGTTGCTACGCTTAGAGTACGAATTAGGCAAGCGTGTGGTGGGGCAAAAGGAAGCCATTACATCCCTATCCGATGCAGTCCGCCGTTCAAGAGCGGGATTGCAAGACGAAAAGAGACCAATTGGTTCCTTCATTTTCTTGGGAACAACCGGTGTTGGTAAAACGGAACTCGCAAAAGCCTTGGCTGAATATTTGTTCTCGGATGAAAACGCCATGACGCGCATCGATATGTCGGAATACCAAGAGAAACACTCGGTGAGTCGCTTGGTGGGTGCGCCTCCAGGATATGTGGGGTATGATGAAGGTGGACAGTTGACGGAAGCTGTACGCAGAAGACCCTACTCCATTGTATTGTTAGATGAAATTGAAAAAGCCCATCCAGATGTGTTCAACGTATTGCTTCAGGTGTTGGATGACGGACGTTTGACCGACAACAAAGGTCGCGTGGTGAACTTCAAAAATACCATTGTTATCATGACTTCGAATTTAGGAGCAGACGTCATTCAGTCCAATTTCGAAAACCTCAAGGGAAAAGAAATTCAAGAAGTAATTGAGCGCACGAAGGTGGATTTGGACATGCTGTTGAGAAAGGTCATGCGCCCTGAGTTCATTAACCGTGTAGACGACATTGTTCTCTTCACTCCTTTGACCAAAAAGGATGTCAAAGAAATAGTTGAATTGCAATTGGACAACCTTGAAAAGATTTTGTTGAACAAAGGAATTACCCTATACGTTAAGGATGACGCAGTCTCCTGGATTGCTGATACAGGTTACGATCCACAATTTGGAGCAAGACCCATCAAACGATTGATTCAAAAGCAGATTTTGAATGAATTGTCCAAAGCAATCTTGGCAGGAAATGTAGACAAGGAACAAGTGATGGTAATGGATGTGCTTGAAAACAAGATCATTTTCCGCAAACCAATCAATGAAATAGAGGAAGGTGTCTTGAATAATAATTAGGCAAACGAAAATTCAATCCATCGAAAAGCGGTACTTTTGTACCGAAATTTGACAAAATGAGCAGCAAATTAAACACCATAGAAGAAGCTATTGAAGACATCCGTCAAGGGAAGGTTGTAATCGTTGTAGACGATGAAGACAGAGAGAATGAGGGGGATTTTTTAACAGCAGCCAGGAACATAACGCCAGAGATTATCAATTTCATGGCCACTCACGGTAGAGGTTTGATTTGCGCTCCTTTGGTTGAATCGCGTTGCGATGAATTAGGTTTGGACTTAATGGTTAAAAGCAACACGGCAACCTACGAAACACCTTTTACGGTCTCTGTTGATTTAATTGGTCACGGTTGTACAACTGGTATTTCTGCGAGTGATCGTGCAAAGACTGTACAAGCCTTGATTGATCCAAATACTTCTCCTGAGGAATTGGGTAAACCAGGACACATTTTTCCTTTGCGTGCCAAGAAAGGTGGTGTTTTGAGAAGAGCTGGACATACGGAAGCGGCAATTGACTTGAGTCGCTTGGCTGGTTTTGAACCTGCGGGTGTAATCGTTGAAATCTTGAACGAGGATGGAACCATGGCACGTTTGCCTCAATTGTTGGAAATCGCAGAAAAATTCAACTTAAAAATTGTTTCCATAGAAGATTTGATCAAGTATCGCTTGCAGAAAGAATCGTTGATTGAACGTTTGGTAGATGTAAAATTACCAACCAACTTCGGTGATTTCAAAATGGCGGCTTACAAGGAAATCAATACGGGAATTGAACACTTGGTCATTTTCAAAGGAGAATGGAAAGAAGAAGAACCAGTTTTGGTTCGCGTTCACTCATCCTGTATGACAGGAGATATCTTTGGTTCTTGCCGTTGCGATTGTGGACCTCAGTTGCACAAAAGCATGGAAATGATTGAGAAAGAAGGTAAGGGAGTTATTGTTTACCTGAATCAAGAAGGTAGAGGAATTGGTCTGATCAATAAATTAAAAGCTTACCAATTACAAGAAGAAGGACTGGATACAGTAGAGGCCAACTTGCAGCTTGGTTTCAAGGCAGATGGTCGCGACTACGGTATCGGTGCTCAAATTATTCGCGATATGGGTGTTACCAAGATGCGTTTGATGTCCAACAACCCGAAAAAACGTTCAGGTTTGATCGGATACGGATTGGAAGTAGTTGAAAACGTAGCCTTAGAGATAGAAAGCAACGAGCACAACGATTTGTATTTGCGTACAAAGCGAGATAAAATGGGCCACAGTTTGAAATTGAACAAATAATGCTCAAGGCCACCAATATTCATAAGCGTTACGGCTCACTGGAGATTGTCAAGGGAGTTGATCTCGAGGTGAAATCCGGTGAAATTGTTTCCATCGTTGGTTCTTCCGGAGCAGGAAAGACTACCCTACTCCAAATTTTGGGAACGCTGGACAAGGCGGATGTTGGAGAACTAGCTATTAACGGACAGATGGTTCACGATTTGTCCGAGAAAAAGTTAGCCAAGTTTCGAAACGAAAACATTGGATTTATTTTTCAATTCCACCAACTCCTTCCTGAGTTTACGGCAATTGAGAACGCTATGTTACCGGCCTTTATCAACGGGAAAAGCAAAGACGAAGCCCGTGTGGAGGCTAAAAAATACTTGGATATACTCGGCTTAAGTCATCGTTACGATCACCAACCGTCTGAATTATCGGGTGGCGAACAACAACGAGTTTCTGTAGCCAGAGCCCTAATTAATCAACCGAAATTGATTTTTGCAGATGAACCTTCTGGAAATCTCGATTCACAAAATTCGGAAGCACTTCATCAGTTGTTTTTCGATTTGAGAGATGAGTTTGGATTTACTTTCGTTATCGTAACGCACAATGAAGCATTGGCGAATATGGCTGATCGAAAATTGGTAATGTCTGATGGCCAATTCGTACAATAAGTTGTCCTTTGCTGAGCTTAAGGATTTCCTCGACCACAAATACGAACAATACTGCAATCCCTCTTTTTTACCCGAAGACCCCTTGGGCTTGGTTCATGAGTTTTCAAAAAAAGAAGATCAAGAAATCATCGGCTTCTTTCTATCTACCATTGCTTGGGGGAACCGCAAATCCATCATACAAAACGGAAAGAAACTCATTCAATTACTGCAAGGAGAACCCTACAATTTCATCCTAAATCACTCCGATGCTGAATTAGAAGATCTTCAATTTATCCATCGAACCTTTCAAACAGAAGATTTACGATTTTTTATTCGTCAGTTCAAGCGAATTTATACGCAACACAATAGTCTTGAAGATTTGTTTTTGCCCAATGAAGAGAAAGTTGGGAATTTTGAGCGTATTTCAGCTTTCCGAAAATCCTTTTTTGGTCATGAATTAGGTACGCGCACCGAAAAACACGTCGCTAATCCAGAAAGAGGTTCAGCTGCCAAAAGAATAAACATGTATCTCCGTTGGATGGTGCGTGACTCGAAAGAAGGAGTTGACTTAGGGGTATGGAAACGAATTTCAAAAGCAGGACTATGTTTACCCTTGGATGTGCATACGGGAAATGTAGCCAGACAATTGGGGATTTTACAAAGAAAACAAAGTGATTGGA
>JAOASF010000186.1 GCA_025210175.1 Crocinitomicaceae bacterium
AAAAAAGATCCAGTTTTCATACACCACAGGTACCTACAACGTCTATGGCGATTCTGTTTATTTAGGTTCCTTGAATCAGAATGAATTCTTTGAGTTTAGCTTCGCTGAAACAGACGGAGTTCGCGTTCGAAAGGGAGCTACGGAATTGGGGAATTACACCAAAATTTTATTGGTTCAAACCTCTCCAAACACCTCCATTACGCTCACTACAAAAATTCCTGCTTCCAAGATTCGAAAGTACATGGACGACTTCGAAATCATTGCTACCAATAGAGATCTGCGCATTGTGAACTTGGTGGATATGGATCATTATTTATCGGGTGTTGTGGAGTCTGAAGGAGGAGGAAAAAAACACATTGAATACTACAAGGTTCAGGCCATCATGAGTAGAACCTATGTATTGGATAATCAGCACAAGCATGCAGCTGAAGGGTTTGATCTGTGCGATCGTGTGCACTGCCAGGCTTATCATAGCATGAACCGCTTTACGCCGACCATTGATACGGCCGTTATACAAACGCGTGGAATTGTAATGGAGGATGAGCACGAAGATTTGGCAGAGGCCTTTTTTCATGCAAACTGTGGGGGACAAACGTGCTTACCTGAATACGTATGGAATAGTTCTGTTCCTTACTTGAGCACTTTTAAGGACACGTTTTGTATTTACACCAAACAAGCTACTTGGGAGAAAAGAATTGCTAAGACTGCTTGGCGTGCATTTTTAGTGGATCAGTACGGATTTCCTGAGAATGATTCTCTAATTGGTCCTTACTTGTATGCTTTTGAACAAAAAGAAAGATCGGCCTTTTATGTTTCGCCGGTATTAGGTATTCCGCTACGAGACATTCGTTCTCGTTTCAACTTGAGATCTACTTTCTTTTCAGTTGCATTGGATGGGAATGAAGTGGTTCTAAACGGAAGAGGATTTGGTCATGGAGTGGGGTTGTGTCAAGAAGGAGCTATGAAAATGGCAACGTACGACTACAGTGCTGAACAAATCATTCGCTTTTACTTTCCCGGTATTCATTTGAGAAATCAGAAAGAAAATTGGTACTTCAATCAGGAGCCAATGGATATTCTCACTTTTTACTAAGCCTTACTCGTACGAAAGAACGAAAATATCTTCGTCGTCTTTTTTAAAGTATTTTTTTTCGCGAGCGTATTTTTCCTTGCCAGAAAGGTAGCGGAGGTCCTTAAGTGTTTGCTCTGTTTCTATCAGCTTTTTTTGAATTTCAACTTTCGAAGCCTCCTGTTGGTTTAGTTTTTTCTTGTGTCGATAAATCGAAAAGATGTCCATATCGTCTAGGAACAAAGCATACAACAAGAACAAAAGGAAGGAGAAAATGAACTTGTTGCGCAGATATGGAAGAATTTTTTTCACAGTATAAATTTAACCAGAGTCTGTGCTCCTGAGATGAAAAAAGCAAACAGTTTTAAACACTTCGCTTTGAATAATCGTTGAGAGAACGAACGTGGAAGTTACATATGGGGGTAGGACAGGATAGTTCATACACTCAGTTTCATTTTGAATGTGTATTTTTCCCTAAATCTATGTATATGAAGATATTACTTCGCTTTTTGATTCTCCCTTTCCTTTTTATTACCTATTGGTTTTTTTCTACCTCTTCTGTGGATGGTGTTTATGGCGTCTATTATTCTAGTGGTCCAGCAAGTTCAGGTATGGATAAAACAGGCAGTCCTATTGCCGGTGGTGCCACATGTTCTCAGTGCCACTCGGGTGGAAATTATGGAACGGGAATATCCGTCACAGTGAAAAACAGCATGGGAAATCCTGTTACCTCTTATACCCCAGGTGCCACCTATACGGTTGAGTATCAAGCGACCAATTCAATTGGTTCTCCGGCTGGATTTGGTTTTCAAAGTGTTGCTCTAACAGGAACGAATGCAAATGCTGGTAATTTCTCGGCCTTCTCCACGCCGAATTCGCACATCATCACCTTGAATACGCGCAAGTATGCAGAGCATTCAGGTGTGAGTTCTTCTGGTTTCTTTTCCTTTAGTTGGCAAGCTCCAACGGCAGGTACCGGCAATGTTACTTTCTATTCTGTAGCCAACGCTGTGAATGGTTCCGGTTCAGGTGGCGATCAGGCAAGTGCACCTATTCAAACGGTGTTAACTGAAACGAGTCCTACAACCATTTCATACGGAGCAAGTCAACTTTGTGAAGATGCTTCGGACCCAACACCAACGATCAATGGAACACAAGGTGGAACTTTTACCTCTAGCCCAGCAGGTTTGTCCATCAACTCAAGCACTGGAACCATCGACTTGAGCGCTTCCAACACTGGAATTACTTATACGATTACGTATACACATTCCAATGGAACTTCTACGGCTACTTTTCGGGTAAATCCAACGTATTCAATCAATAACACCGCTACCATCTGTAGTAATGATTCCATATTCTTGGCGGGAGCCTGGCAGAATTCACCAGGTACATACACGAGCAACTTAACCACAACCAAAGGATGTGATAGTACAGTTGTAACAACGCTGTTTGTCAACCCATCGCCAACTGTTTCGGTCAATAATGCAACGATTTGTCCAGGTCAAAGTGCAACCTTAACGGCAACTCCTTCGCAAGGTGGAGGAACTTATCTATGGACCAATACTGGGGAAACTGCTCAATCTATTACCGTTTCGCCTAGTGTAACAACAACCTATGCTGTCACCTATACAATGAATGGATGTTCGGGAACAGGAACAGGAATCGTCACCATTCTTCCCGAATATTCTACAACACAAACGATTAATTTGTGTGAGGGCGATAGCGTTCAACTTTTGGGAACCTATTATTCATCCAGTGCTACAGTAATTGATAGTTCAAATACTACCTTTGGTTGCGACAGTGTAACCGTTTACCAGGTCGTTGTTGACCCGTTGAACTTAAATGTTACATTATCAGGCGTTACGCTTACAGCGGATCAAAACGGAGGTGTGTATCAATGGTTGGATTGTTCGAATAATTCACCAATACCAGGTGCAACTCAACAATCCTATACTGCGACACAAAATGGAGATTACGCGGTGATTGTTACACTCGGAAACTGTGAGGATACATCTGCATGTAGAACGGTTAATACGGTTGGAATCGAAAGCCTTTCAGGAACTGATTTTACCGTCTATCCGAATCCAAACAAGGGGCAGTTTACCATAGCATTGAAGGGAGTGCAAACTGCGGATTTGGTTCTTTTTTCAGGAGCAGGGCAGGAGGTGTTGAAGGATTCGTTTAGTTCCTCGACCAAACAATATGATTTGAATTTGGCTACAGGAGTTTATCTTCTTCAAATTCGAACCGAAAATGGAATAGAAATTAGGAAACTCATTGTTGAGTAGAATAAAAAAGGCGAGTTAAATGACTCGCCTTTTATTTAATCTTTCATGTGCTCTTCTTCTTCTGGGTCTGGAGGGAAGATTTTTGGATCTTTCTCATGACCAGTCAACTTATCGAGCATATCTTCCAATTGATGAATGGTCAATTGTTTTGCAATAATCTTTTTGTCTTTATCCAAAACCAAGATTCGTGGCGTGGCATAAATGTCGAAGGTGGTTTGGTAATTCAATGCTTCCAATGTGGTATACTTGGGTACAAACTGTCGAGCATCATCCAATGCAGCGCGATATAAGCTTTCAGTAACGGCAACATTGATAAAGGTTAGATCGTTTTTGCGAATAAAATCTTTCCATTTTTGGAAGTCTTCACCCACTGCTTTACCTACAGCGAAAACTTCAATGTTGCGATCTTTTAATTTTTCTTTGTACAAGCGCTCCAATTTGGGCGTTGTTTTCTTACAATGACCACATTCTGGATCCCAGAAGTAAATAATCGTGTAGTCTGATTTTAAACTGTAGAAATCTCTCCATTTTTCGTCCGTTGTATCACGCAACGAAATATTCGGAGGAACAATCCCCATTACGGTGTTCTTTTGGGCGGGAATTTTATCGCATAGTTCTTTCAATTTTTCTTCACTCATCCACCAAGCTGGAGATTTCCCTTCAGCATTGGTTGTGCAGTAATAACGATCTGCCATCATCACGAAGATTTTGTCCATCCCCATGATTTTACTCTTCTGCCAGTTGGTCGTTAGGAAGGTAACAGTATACTTGAACATTTCCGATTTAGGGTCTAATTGATCCGCAAGACGGTAACCGTATTTGATGATGGTATCCCAATGTTGAACCATCATGGTTTTGCCGAAATAACCCGCGAGTTTCGATGAAAAAATAGGCGTGTTGACGATACGGTCATCCGAAAAATCGACATTATCAAAGTAATGATCGCGGAAATAATGATAGCGGAACATAGAGTCAATTGGTTTACCACTTTCATCTACTGGCGCCTCTGGAATTTCGATTTCGAGAGACATTTTCACGATTTTAGAAACCAATTTGTCTTTGTTGTTGGCAATGAGGTTCTTTTGGTACGTCAGTACGTCTTTTGAAATTTGTTCGATTTGTTTCGTTAATTCATCGTACTTCGGATCGGTAGATTCAAGTGATTTTCTTTGCTCTGCCAAGGCATTTGCCTTTGGTTTTTGCTCGTTTAAAAAACGGATGTAGTCGATAAAGACCTTGTTTTCTTCCGATTTTTTAACCTTCATGAACTTCATGAAATCGTCCACATTGGTTTCCATGTGAACTTCTTCGTTGTTGTAAATGAACTCAAAGTACTTTTGCTCAGGCAATAATAGAGCCATGATACCTGGTTTTTGAATAGAACCGTCGAATTCCACCAAGCCATTTTTCATCTCCGCAGTATCTGCATAAAACAGTTTGTCACCGTAGTATTTGATCAAATGAACGGTGGTGTCTTTTACCCCAGACACTTTGAACTTGATGGTCTGAGCATGGAGTTGCAACCCAGAGATCAAGAGGATAGTTATTAGCAAAAGTTTCTTCATAGTGTTGAATTTCATTGATGCTTTAAAGACGAACAAAAATAGGAATCGTGCGGAATTTAACAGAATCTTAACCATTATTAATATTCTCTCATAATGCCTTTTTTGGCATTGAGAAATGAGGCGAGTGAAAACGAGAGGTAGGCAAAAAGTAAGGAGCCAACGCTGGCATAGGCCAGATCGGTCCCGATGTACAGTCCGCCTGCTTCGAACATGCTGTCTAAGAAATACTTGAGAACAAAGAAGATAGCCAATCCGATACTAGAAGCTAGTCCAAATATTTTGATGAAGTAAAAACTAAAAGTTCGAATCAGGTTGCTAGGATCATATCCCATTCTCAGCAATGTTTTTACCTCGTATGCATTCTTGCTAAGCAGCAACTGCAGATATTGAATCAATACTAGGCCGGATTGAAAAACCGCAATAACGGAGATACCAAGTACCACCAGAATTAAGGTTCCTACCACAGACTTTAGACGACCGACCACCATTTGCGAGCTTTTCGATTCCAAGCCACGTTTTTGGAGTAAATCCTCGACCAAACCGAATTCACTTTCTTTGCCCGAAATCATGATCTGGGTAATTTTGCTCTCATCACCGTTTCCGTAACGATCGTTTCCGAAATTCATGAAGGTTTCGGGAACCAAAATGGATGCAACCTCGTTGGTGAAACCAATAATTCGGGCATCTACATACTCCAAAACACCCTCCTTGTTTCGCATTCTAAATTTGAACTTCACTTGTTTGGCAAGGTCTTCTGATACTTGAGGGATGCCACTGGCGCTCATGAAGGTATTGAGCATCACCAAAAAGTCGCGCGGTAAAATGATCGGGACATGCGCATCTGTTTCTTGCCAGTGCCATTTGTCCGTGTTAACGTCCAAAAAGTTTTTATCGACAGTTTGAATGAATACATCGGATCTGAAATAAGGTACCAGAGAGTCGCTTGTTTGGAAGGAGATGTCAAAATTGTTCGACAATACCGGTTTCACATCCGTCACAAAGGGTTCGGCCAATATTTTTTCCAATTCTCTTTTGCTGAAGTCCGTTTTTGTGAGGTTCAAGGTACTGGAGTTGGTAACTTTCTTTTGTACGATGATGGTATTGGGACCAAGAATATCGGCACCTTTCCCAAATTCATTGACCTTGATTAGGTAATGTATGGAGGTAACCAAGAAGGTAATTCCCAATAAAGACCCCATGATGGCGATGATCAGTTGACGTTTGTCCTGATTTTTAAATAAGATTTTATTCAACATAGGTCTACAGTTTTAATTCTCTTGAATACGGATAATCGTGTGTTTCGCCCAATGAAGTAAGCACGAAACCAGCTCCTAATTCTTCGCAGCGCTGGTGAATCATATCGAGACACAATTGGGTGTTTTCTTTGTCGAGATGCGAAAAAGGTTCGTCCATGATTAACCATTCAAAAGGTTGACTCAAGGCTCTAATGATGGCCACACGTTGCTGTTGCCCCATGGAAAGTAAGCCACATTCTTGTTGCCTTTTATCACCATTGCCCAGTTGTTCAAGCTTGGCCTTCAGCTGTGCTTCGGTATAGGTATTGGTCAATTCATTTTTCAGTACTAAATTATCGCGAACACTCAACTTGGGGAAGAGCTGCAAATCTTGAAAAACGACAGAGAGCTTCTGTTGACGAATCTTGGTCCATTCTGCAGGTTTGATCTCTTTTATGTTTCGATCGTCATACGTTATAGTGCCCTCATAGTCCTTGCGCAGACCAAGGGAAGTAAAGGTAAAGGTGGACTTACCTTTACCAGAAGAAGCGTTTAATAGAATGCGTTCTCCTTTCTTTAATTCAACTTGACTTCCCCAGATGCTTTCAGCACCGTGTTGGATATTTTGAAGAGGGTAGGGCATGACCCCTTGAAATTGAATATTCATAGCTTCGTTTTCGACAAAAAGTCAATAATCATTCCAAAATTAAGGTTCGAGATGGTTCAAAGATGTGATTGTATGATTTTCATGCGTTTAGCCAAATCAAGTTCCTCAATCCAGATGTTTTTTGGGTTTCTTCGGAACCAAGTTAGTTGGCGCTTGGCATAGCGACGGGTGTTTTGTTGAATCAATTCAATGGCTCTGGGCAAATCGTATTCTCCGTCGAGGTAGGCATACATTTCCTTGTAGCCAACGGTATTTAAACTTTGGAGATGCCGAAGGTGAGCCACGCTTTTTACCTCTGTTTCCAAGCCTTGGTCGATCATTTCCAAAACGCGTTGATTGATGCACTGGTAGAGCAATTCACGTTCAGGACTCAAGACAAAGCGAAGGGTTTCAAATGGTCTTTTGACGCTGGTGTTGGTTCGCAAATCGCTCAACTTTTGACCACTTAATTCCATAATTTCAAGAGCGCGAATCAAACGATGTGGATTTTGCTGGTCCATTTGGTGAAAATGAACCGGATCCCATTCTTTGACCTTTTCCTGAAGAGGTTGAATGCCTTGTCCCTTGAACATCTTTTCCCATTTCAACTGAACCTTTTTGTCGTTGGGTAGATCGTCTAAACAGTCGCACAAGGCATCAATAAAGAGGCCTGAACCGCCAACGA
>JAOASF010000187.1 GCA_025210175.1 Crocinitomicaceae bacterium
ACGCGAACTCCGTCTGTTTCAGCGAAGCTAAACTCAAAGAATTCATTCTGATTCAAGGATCCTAAATAAACAGAATCGCCATAGACGTTGTAGGTACCTGTGGTGTATGAAAACTGGATCTTTTTTACAGCATAATCTCTCAAAACACCAATGCGCATCTGTTGAGACCAAAGTGTCCAACTACACGCCACAATCAAAAAAGTAAGAAGGTTCCTCACTATCATTTATTCATTCGCTTCACAAAACTGTGTCTAGTTCAATTTAAGGATTCCCTTGGCTACATTCAAGCTAGCTCCTCCTTCACCCAGTTTTTGTATCAATTCTTCATACTTCAACGAAATATGCTCTCTTTTGTTACCAAAAGGAAGGATTTCTTTTAATTCATTAGAAATCATCTCTTTAGTACACTCATCTTGAATCAATTCTTTCACTATTTCTTCATCCATGATCAAGTTCACCAAGGATATATATGAAATATTGATTAAGCGCTTGGCTATGAGGTAAGACAGTTTGTTGCCAACATAGCAAACCACCTGTGGCACTTTGAACAAGGCAGTTTCCAGCGTGGCAGTTCCAGAAGTCACAACTCCAGCTGTGGCAAATTCCAACAAGCTATACGTTTGACCATAAATGATCTTTGCCTCCACTCCATTCAACACCTGTTGATAGAATGCCTCTTCCAAAATGGGCGCTCCAGCTACCACAATTTGATAATCCGAAAAACCCTTGGTTGCATTCAACATGATGGGCATTTTTTTCAGCACTTCTTGCTTTCTAGACCCAGGTAAAACGGCGATGATTGGTTTGTCATCTAGCTCATTCTGCAGATAAAACTCTTCTTTACTAGGAGCGGTTTGACGAAAATAAGCGATTTCATCCAATAAAGGGTGACCTACATAATTCACCTCCATTGCATGCTTTTTGTAAAAGTCTTTCTCAAAGGGTAAAATGCAATACAGGTGATCTACCGAGGCTTTGATTTTCTTAACCCGATTCTCTTTCCATGCCCAAACCTGAGGCGAAATGTAATAATGCGTTTCGATGCCTTTTGCTTTCGCCCATTCCGCAATGCGCAAATTGAAACCAGGGTAATCGATAAAAACAATACAGTCTGGTTGAAAATTTGCAATATCCTCTTTGCAGAAGTGGATGTTGCGAGTGATCGTTTTAAGGTTGGTCACTACCTCCCAAAACCCCATAAATGCAAGATCTCGAATGTGCTTTACAGGTTCGCCAATCAGTTTCGACATTCTTTCGCCTCCCCAGAATCGGATGGAAAGCTCTGGTGAGAGTCGTTTCAGTTCTTTTACAAGGTTACTTCCGTGCAAATCGCCCGATGCTTCTCCTGCAATTATGTAAACTTTTTTTGGACTCAAGCAAGAAAGTTTAAGTAAAGAATAACCGGTAAAAAGGCAAAGCTACCGATGATGATTCCCATGGCATAGTTGAATTTTTCTTTGTTCAAAAACAAGTAAAACAACCCCAAATTAATGATAATGGAAAGTGAAATTACCTTGCTCATAACGGTTCGGTTCCCCTGAAACATGTCCCACATAGCACTGTAACCATAACTCTGAGCCAAGGAAAGTATTCCCACCACTATAGGAATGGCCAAAAGGGGGCCCAATACACCTATCAAAACACCCAAACTGTGCTCTCTATTCCAATTTCTTAAATTCATATATTCCAATCTTTTAAAGGCTCAAAAGCCTTGTAGTTCGTTAAATCAAATTGTGTCGGCACCACGCTAGCATATCCGTGTTCCATCGCGTATAGGTCCGTATCCGCTTCATTGGACTGGCATTCAAAATTGCCCGTTAACCAATAATACGGTCTACCAAACTGATCCTCTCTTTTGTCGAAGCGATCCTCCCAAAAAGCATGAGCCTGCTTGCAAAGTTTGATTCCTTTAATTTCTGAAGCTGGTAATTTGGGAATATTCACATTCATGCAGGTGTGATTCGGCATTCCTTTGTCGAGTGCCTTTTGAATCAATTGTTCAGCCACCATCTGCGTTCCTGAAAAATCGGCATCTGCGTGAAAATCCTTCAAACTAAATCCGAAGGAAGGTATATTCTCCATGGCTCCTTCCACGGCTGCCGACATGGTTCCAGAATACAACACATTGGTTGAAGTATTTTCTCCGTGATTGATTCCACTCAAAAGCAAATCCGGTTTGCGGTGCATTACTTCGTACACGGCCAACTTTACACAGTCAACCGGAGTACCAGAACAACTGTAGGCCTCTACCCCATCAAACAAATCCACTGGAGTGAGTCGCAAAGGGTGAGAAATTGTGATGGCATGTCCCATTCCAGACTGTGGTTTATCAGGTGCTACTACCACCACTTTTCCGAATTTCAGGGCCACTTCAACAAGGCTTCGAATCCCTTTGGAAGTCACGCCATCGTCGTTCGTTACTAATATCAAAGGAGGTTCTGTCATACACGAAATAATTTTCAAAAACGAAAGTAAGCAATAAACTAAGAAGGCGTTGTCTTAGCGTGTTAACAAAACCGTTAATAAAGAGCCAACCTTATGGTTATTTTCGTGTTGAAAGGTTGTATTTTTGATAGGAATAGGTTTATGACTGGAGAACAACTCATATCGGAGGTTGAACAAATTACTCAGGCCAACTTGAATTTCGTTCAACGCAAATTAAAACATCTGTCAGACGAACAGTTGAATTGGAAATTGACCAAGGAAACATGGTCGATCAATGAGGTATTGGCGCATTTGAATAGCTTCGCAGCGTTTTATCATCCCACTTTTGAAAAAAAGATCGAAAAAACGAGGTTTAAAAAGCCAACCATGAATTTCATTTCTTCGCCCTTGGGCAGAGCCACCTGGAGAAGTATGAAATTGGGCAATGCGCGCAACATCAAACGAAAATTCAGAGCAACAGCAGCTTACAACCCCTCACTCACGCCTGAGTTAGTTAAGGGAAATGATCGAGATATATTTATCGATGAACAAAATCGGTTTTTGGACTTGCTGAACGAATCGCGGACCATTAATATCCGAAAAGCCAAGGTTCCCGTGAACATCTCTAAGATCATTAAGTTCCGTATGGGCGATGCTCTTTTGTTGGTCGGTTATCACAACGATCGACACATGGAGCAAATCAAACGAATTTTAGCACATTCTCAATTCCCTAAAAAATAGTGGCTTCCAATTTATTTTTTTGTCGCTATCCCCTGTCCCCTCTTCGCTTGGACAGCACCGATAGTTCCGAAATCGTTTCCCAAGTTGTATTTGGAGAAATTGTAGAAAAGAAGAACCAAGAAAACCAATGGGTTCTTGTTTCTACCACCAAAGATTATTACGAAGGTTGGATGGATGAAAAATTCTTGATTCCAATTACCGAAAAAGAAGCTCGACGTTGGCAGGACACACACGATTATGCCTTCGACAGCCTGACGACACTTTCCACACCCTGGGGAGAGGAAAAAGTACCCATGGGTAGCTTTTTGCCCTATGATATTGAGGAAAATGAATTTCAAATCGGCAATCATCCCTTCGAAGTTCTCTCCGAAAGAACTCGACTACCGTTCGATCTCAACGAGTTGATACAACCTTTAATAGGAACACCTTATCTATGGGGTGGAAAGACGAATTTTGGTATCGACTGTTCGGGACTTACCCAATTATTGTTGCGTTTTCAAGGCAAAAACATTCCCAGAGATGCCTACCAACAAGAAGAAGGCGGATTCGAGGTAGATTGGGAGGACAAGGAGCTCGGTGACTTGGTCTTTTTTATCAATGAAAAGGAAAGAATTCACCATGTTGGACTTTTGTTAAGCGAAGATCAAATTATTCACGCCCATGGCTGTGTCCGCATTGATAAATTAACGAAAGAAGGTATCTTGTCAGCAGAAACAAATAATTACACCCATAAATTTCATTCGATTCGTCGAATGTAAGTTCAATATCTATGAAAATATTAATAACTGGAGGAGCTGGTTTTATCGGAAGTCATTTGGCCGATCGCTTGGTTCGCGACGGTCACGACATCGTTGTATTGGATTCTCTTTTGCGAGGGAATAAATTGACCAAAGAGACTTTTAATAAAATTCGCTTCATTAAGGGAGATGTTCGCAACATTGACGACGTAATTACGGCCTCCAAAGATTGTGATGTGATTTACCACTTTGCTGCGGTTTTGGGGGTAGATATCGTAGCCGACAATCCGGTCGACACAATGGACGTTGAAGTAATCGGCACCCGAAACATCATTTTTGCAGCTGAATTAAACAATGTAAAAAAGGTACTCTACGCTTCTACCAGTGGAATTTACGGGCATTCGGTTTTTGAAAACACGCTTTCGGAGGAAGTATTGGTTGACCCGCGTACCTCATATGCCATGGCGAAAAGATTCAACGAAATTTATTTGGCGTCGCACAACCAAGAAAGAGGACTTGAAAGTATTTCACTCCGCTTTTTTAATGTTTACGGATTGCGCCAAGATACGCGGATGGTTGTGCCAAAATTCTTCGAACAAGCGATGGAGAACGCACCGATCACTGTATTTGGAAACGGTGAACAAACCAGAGATTTCACTTACATTGATGACACCATCGAAGCCTGTGTTCGCTGCATGGATATCGAAGGACAAGAGATCATCAACATTGCCAATGAACACGAATATCAAATCAAGGATGTGGCCATTGCCATCAAGGAAATAACTGGCTCCAGCTCAGAAATCCACTACATTGAGGCCCCTAAAAAACGCTACGATTATGAAGTAGGAAGAAGGGTTGGTAGTTCAGAAAAATTATATGATTTTTGCGGCTTCAAACCGTCGACAAAATTAATGGAAGGCTTAGAAAAGATTTATCTAAACCAATACAAAAAACAACGTTGAGATTAAACCTATGAGAAAAGACCACGCAATTTTTGACCTTATTGCAGAAGAAAGAAACCGTCAACTTAACGGAATTGAATTGATCGCCTCTGAAAACTTTGTTAGCAATGAAGTTATGGAGGCTTTAGGGAGTGTACTGACTAATAAATACGCCGAAGGACTTCCCGGAAAACGATATTACGGCGGTTGTGAAGTGGTGGACAAAGTGGAACAACTCGCCATCGACCGACTTTGCCAATTGTTTGGCGCTACTTGGGCCAATGTTCAACCACACTCTGGAGCTCAAGCCAATGCTGCAGTGTTTTTGGCCTGTTTGAAACCTGGAGACAAAATATTGGGCTTTGACCTTTCACATGGTGGTCACCTACCGCATGGATCACCAGGTAATTTCTCAGGTAAACTGTACGAACCGCATTTTTACGGGGTAAAACAAGAAACTGGTCAGGTTGATTACGAAATGCTTGAAGAAAAAGCGCGAAGTATTCGCCCTAAAATGATCATCGTTGGAGCTTCTGCCTATTCTCGCGATTGGGATTACGCCCGAATTCGCAAGGTGGCTGATGAAGTAGGTGCTTTAATTTTAGCAGACATTTCTCACCCTGCTGGATTGATTGCGGCTGGTTTGTTGAATGATCCTTTGGAACATTGTCACATCGTTACTACCACCACCCACAAAACCCTTCGTGGTCCTCGAGGTGGTGTGATCATGATGCGCAACAATTTCGAAAATCCATTCGGATTGAAATGGAACAACGGTAACTTAAAATCAATGGGGGCCTTGTTGGATGCTGCAGTTTTTCCTGGTATTCAGGGTGGACCTTTGGAGCATTGTATCGCCGCTAAGGCAGTTGCGTTTGGAGAAGCGTTAAGCGAAGATTACAAAACGTACATGAAGCAGGTAAAGGAAAATGCTGCGATCATGGCTGACGAGTTTGTCAAACTCGGATATGGGGTAATTTCCAAAGGAACCGACAATCACAGCATGCTCATCGATTTGCGTTCCAAGAATGTAACGGGAAAAGACGCCGAAAACCGCTTGGTTTTAGCAGATATCACCGTTAATAAAAACATGGTACCATTTGATACGGAATCTCCTTTTGTTACCTCAGGAATTCGCGTGGGAACACCTGCCATTACCACTCGTGGTATTAAGGGTGAAGAAATTCCACAGATCGTAGCCTTAATTGATCGTGTTTTGACCAATATCAACGACGACACAGTAATCGCAGAAGTTAGAAAAGAAGTGAATAGCTTGATGGGGCACCGTCCGCTTTTTGCGTGGTAATTTTTTTGATACATAATCACTGAATAGGTCATCATCACTTGATGGCCTTTTCGCATAACTACCCCTATGAAATTTCAACTTAAAACAGATCGATCTACACGCAACTTTGTCGCTATTACCCTAGGGATTTACCTATTGTGCATTTCAGCGGTGCTCATTTTTGACCGCGAAAACTACCTCTTGCTAATCTGGATCACCTTATTCTCTACGCTTTTCCACTACCTCGTTTACAAAACAAGTAAGATTGAAATCAATGAAGACATGTTGTTGGGTAGTGTAATGGGTTTCAAGAAACGAATTAAAATCAGTGACATTCGTTACATCGAATACAACCACAGTTGGAGTTATGCTGGCTCTAATATGAAAATTGCCATATCAAAACACAATTTGATCGTTCACTTTGGCAAATTTGATGAAATACTGCTAGGTCCGGCAGATGAAGAAACCTTTATCAAGGAATTACAAAAGATCAATCCAGAAATTTACACCAAGGGAGAACCTAGGTAGCTGATTGTCTTTTGATGATGCTGTAAAAAATGCTCGGGAATAGGCGTTTAATCGTAACAGCCTTAATCTCTCTACCACCGATGTAAACCTCTTTTTTAAGAGCAGCAACTTCTTTTAACATCGTTTGAACGCAAAGTCCCACATCCATACCCGTTTCTTGGTTGTGGTCCATCACTCCATGCTTTTTCCCTTCTGCTGTGAGTGCATTGGTAGAAATAGGTGTGTTGATTTTGCCTGGACACACAATGGTAACGCGAATGTTGTTTTTCTCCTCTTCCAAACGAAGCGATTCGTAAAAACCATGCAAGGCATGTTTGGCAGCTGAATAAGCAGAGCGCAAATAAAAACCAAACTTTCCAGCAATACTCGAAATCACCACAATATGACCTCCCCCATTCTTAATCATGATGGGTAAAACGGCCTTGGCAATTTTGATGTTGCCAAAATAATTGACTTCCATGATTCTACGATCCACATCCATAGAGGTCTCACGTGCCGTACCTCTCTGACTCATTCCTCCATTGTTGAACAAGAAGTCAATTGTTTTCACCGTTTCCATTAATTCAGTCAATCGTTCGTTAAGCTCGAATAGATTTTCCAAATCCAGCGGAAAAACCACGTGTTTATCGGAATAATTCAATTCTTTTTTCAGCTCTTGAAGTTCAGATTCTCTACGAGATGAAAGGATCAAACGAGCCCCTTTACCAGCTAATTGAAAGGCCAATTCCCTTCCGATACCCGATGAAGCTCCAATAATCCAAATTGTTTTATTCTTATACATAGCATTGAAATCTGGTGCAAAGATATTCTATTTTTCACCGATTATTGTTTACCATTTAATCAATATACACAACACAATAATTTCTAACTTTGAAGCCATGATGGAAATCGCAAAGCATTTCACAGAAGCTCAGCAAATTTTGGAAACCTTTTCCACGGAAGAGAATTTTCAAAAAATAGAAAAGGCTGGCCAAATGATGGTGGAAAGTTTAAAAGCAGACGGAAAAATCATGTCGTGCGGAAACGGCGGCTCTCTTTGTGATGCCATGCATTTTGCCGAAGAACTTTCAGGTAGATATAGACACGATCGTCCGGCCTTGGGAGCCATGTCAATGGC
>JAOASF010000021.1 GCA_025210175.1 Crocinitomicaceae bacterium
AGGCGTCCTCATTTGTCTCTTAACATGAAGACTCCTAATTTTATACATGAAAAAACCGTGAAGAAAATCTCCACGGTCTAATTATTTATAACCGTCAACCTATTTTAGGACGGGTCAAACTTCAAATTAAACTTTCCATCCGTGAGAGTTAAGGTGTCTTGATTTACCTCGTCTACAAGGTATAAGAGCGGAATATTGCCCGATATACTGCCAATCGAGTAGTTGTAATAAGTGATGTTAAAGGAGCGTGGAGAAAGCGAATAGTCAGTGAAGTAATTGGCATAAACAATATCATTGACAACATCCCAGAAAAAGAGGTTCAGATCATCGTCCTCCTCGTCTACTTCATTGTTAACTTGGTAGGTGCCAATGGTTTTATTGTTCAATACAATGTTCAACATAGCGTAGTAGGCGATATTGTTGGAATGGAAGGCTGAGGCTAAATGTAAGACGGTGTCAGATCCATCGACATAAGAATAGCAATCTAAATTTTCACCCGCACAGGTAATCGGACTGCCTCCATCTATTCGGAATGTAAAATAATAAGAGGAATTGTTCGGGTTCGGACCTGTGGATTCTCCTGCAGGGTAACAAGGTTTGCATTTCCCTCCACAATCGATTCCATCTTCGTGTTTGTCTTGTTTGCCGTTGTCGCATTTGCTTTTTTGACAGGAAAACAGAACTAGGGTGCCAAGTAGGATAGTGATGAGCTTTTTCATAGTGCATTAGTTTTGCTGTAAATCTAACAAAATTCACACTTACTAAACTTCTTTTTGTTGTTAACTATTTTGTGCTCAGGAATTTATTGATGTCGTCGTTGGCGCCGAAAACGACCAAAATGTCTCCGTCTTCCAATAGTAAATCAGGCGAGGCTACTCCTTGTGCTTGAATGACCTTTTCGTCGTTGGCTAAGATTCCTGAACCTGTTTGTTTCTTTAAGGTGGTCAGTACAAGTAAGTTGAACGTTCTGCGTATGGCTGCTTCGCGAATGGTTTTTCCAACGAGTTCACTTTTTACCTTTACCTCTACGATGCTGTATTTTTTTCCAAGTTCAAAGGAGTCAACCAAACCAGTAAGGCACAATTTTTTGGCCCATCGTTCAGCTGTTTCTTCTTCGGGATGGACGATCTCATCCACACCAATCGCCTGCAAAACCTTTTCGTGTAGTGGATTGATGGCTCTACTTATCAAGCGTTTTACTTTCAAATTTTTCAAAAGAGCCGTAACCATAATGTTTGCGCCCTGATCTTCACCGATGGCAACTATAACCACGTCGGTTTCTTCCAAGGGTAGTCCTGCCGTGGTGAATTCGTCGGTAGCATCCATGCAAATGGTGTGTGAAATTTTTTCCTTTAAAAAGTCAACCTTGTCCATGCTTCGATCGATTCCAATCACCTCGTGACCTTTAAGCGTCAATTTTTCGGCCAACGAGGCTCCAAAGCTTCCTAATCCAAAAACAATGTATTTCATGCGTTTAATTTATGGTGATTTCCTCTTTCGGATATCGGTAATTCTTGTGTTTAATTTTCTTGAAAACGGCGATTAATAAGGTCAACATACTGACGCGACCAATGAACATAATCGCGGCTAAAACCAATTTGCTCGCTGCTGATAATTTGGCAGTAATACCTATGCTCAAACCAACGGTAGAGTAGGCTGAGAAACATTCGAAGGCGATACTCAACAGGTCTTTGTCGCTATCAAAAATGGAAATCAAAATGATGCCACCGCCTATTACGACCAGTGAGAGGGAAATGACTGCGAAGGCCCTTTGGATGGATACTTCTGAGATTTCTCTTCGATAAATTTCGATTCGGTTTTTTCCACGCGCCAAAGCGATGAAATTCAAGGTGGCTAGGGCAAAGGTGCTCGTTTTGATACCACCACCTGTTGATTCTGGAGACGCGCCAATCCACATCAGTAAGAAAATCAACATGATGGTCGAAAAACGCAATTGGGTCATATCGATGGTGTTGAAACCAGCTGTACGTGGTGTTGAGGCTCCAAAAAGAGCATTCACCATTTTACCAAACAAGCCGTGTTCGGCAAGGGTATTGTTGTATTCTGCAAAAAAGAAAAGGAGGGTACCGATCAAGGTAAGTGAAATGGTAGTGACCAAAGTTATTCGGCTGTTCAAATTCAATACCCAGGGTTTGTAATTGCTCACTCCACGAAGGAAAAACAAGACCTTATTTCGCACAAAATATCGGAGAAAGCTGAGAATATTTACCATGATTGGGAAACCTAATCCACCCATGACAAATAAGAAAATAATCGCCAGTTGAAAGGCGTAATTGTAACGGATGCTTACATCGTATAGGCCTTCAGAAAAAATGGAGAAACCAGCATTGCAAAAGGAGGAAATGGAGTGGAAAATAGAAAAGTATATTTTGTCGGTAAGCCCCATTAGGCTGTTTTGCATGCTCAGGTAAATGAAAACGGCCCCAATCAATTCGACTACAAAAGTGAGCAAAAGGATACGTTTTAAGGTAGAAAAAACCTCTCCAATTTTCTTGGCATTGGTCATTTCCCCTATGGTCAATTGGTTCTCATAGGAGGAGCCGCCTTTGAAGAAGTACGCAAAATAGCTGGCGAAAGTCAAGATACCCAATCCACCAATTTGAATGAGAATCAAGATGATGGTTTGTCCGATTTGGGTGAAATAGGTTGCTGTGTCTACAACGATCAAACCAGTTACACAAACTGCGCTGGTGCTCGTGAACAAAGCATCTAAAAAGGAAATGCCATCGTAGGTAGCGTTGGGTAATTTTAACAACAAAGCGCCGATAAAA
>JAOASF010000188.1 GCA_025210175.1 Crocinitomicaceae bacterium
AATTGAGTTATCCGGATGGTAACAAGGAAATCATTCACGTCCAAAAGGCCCTACTTTCGATTGGTCGCGTTCCGAATGTCAAAAACATTGGGTTGGAAAAAGCGGGAGTAATGATGTCGAAACGCGGAATTCACATTGGCGACGACGACACCCAAACCAACATACCTCACATCTATGCCGTGGGTGATGTTTCAGGTAGGATAGCTTTGGTTAACATGGGAGAAATTGAGGCCAGACACGCAGTTGAACGAATGTTTGGCAAGGTCAAAGAACGGCTTTCATACGACAATGTCTGTACCATCATGTTCCTTCAGCCCGAAGTAGCGGCTGTGGGGTTGAACGAGCAACAATGCATCGAGAGAAACATTCCCGTAAAGGTTGTAAAGATTGATTATTCGGTTATTGCACGTGCAATTGCCATGCGGCAAACTCAAGGATTCTTTAAAATCATTGTAACGAACGACAAGAAAATGACCATTTTGGGCATGCGAGCCGTTGGAGCTCACGCCTCGAGTGCTATACAGGCCGTGGGTCTATTGATAAAAATGAACGCAGGTATTGAGGTGCTATCAGAATTGGTTCATCCCCACCCTTCCATCGTGGAAGGAATTCAGGAGTGTGTGAGAATGTTACTCAATCGTTCCATCTTCAAATCTTCAGTTTTCAAAGACAAGCTCGCTTGTTATGCCTTGGTAGATGGCGAAAAAACCCCATTGGAAAGACTTTAAAACGATATTTAAAAACATAAAAAAACTCCCATCTTTCGGTGGGAGTTTTTTGGTTGACCATTTTTTCTAGAGGACATCAAAAAGAACCAAAAGCGCGTATATAATTCCTGGTATGATGAACAAGATTGTCAGGATTAAACATATTAATACCTTCACCCAGTCTATGTTTGTGTAGATGGCAACTCCAAGTGGTGGAATGATAATACAACAAATCAATGCGACAAGAAACATCGCATCCACAGAATCTGGAAAAAGACTCTTTTTCTTCTTTTTCACTTCTTTAAACGCTTGTTTTTCAGCCTCTTTTTTGGAAGCTTCCTTTTTGACCAATTTGGCCGTCATATTTTTGGTTTCTGAATCATCAAAGGTATTTCGAGTTGCCTTGTCAGAAGCACTAACCTCATTCGATTCTTTTTGGTTTTCTTGGGTGACTTCTACTGCCTTATCAGATGATACCTTAACAGCCTCTTCGGCACCAGAAGTTACAACAGGAACCAAAGCATAGGTTTCCGATGTGGAAATCGGTAGACTTTTAACCGTTTCTTTCTTAGGTTCTACCTGAATACTCTTTTCAGAAGAGTCCATTTTTTGATCCGCAAGCTCATCTTTTGTAGTTCGATGATGTTTTTTCATGTCTACATGAAAACCGCGGTTATACTTTCGTTTACTGATCAAACGATTACTCACTACATCGTTACTGGTGGAACATGACCCAAGGATCAATACAGAAGTGAGGAGGGAACTAACGATGGTAATTTTTTTCATAATAACGATTGAATAAGTGTTAACAAAATCAACAAGACTCTCGCTATCAATTAGATAGTTTTAGCCTCTGATTCTTTACTTTGTTTGCAAGCAAGAAATTACTAAAAACCGCTCGTTTGGTAGTAGCTGAGGGCAAAAAAAAATCTAGAAAATGTCGCTTACTTCCCTTTTAATTCCATCGCTCGAAGCGTGTTGATCATAAGAGATGCAATGGTCATCGGTCCTACTCCACCCGGAACTGGAGTAATGAAAGAAGCTTTTTTAGAAACATTTTCGAAATCAACATCACCACAAAGACGCCAACCTCTTGCTCGAGATGAATCGTTTACGCGAGTTGTTCCAACATCAATGATTACTGCCCCTTCTTTGACCATTTCGGCGGTTACAAAACCTGGTCTACCTATAGCTGCAATGATAATATCAGCCGATTGACAGATCTCTTTCAAGTTTTTGGTCTTGCTATGTGTTAATGTAACCGTACAATTTCCCGGGTTGGTATTACGAGCCAACATAATCGACACTGGCATACCTACGATGTTACTTCTCCCGATTACCACACAGTGTTTACCCGATGTATCGATTCCGTTTCTCTTGATCAATTCAATGATTCCCGCTGGGGTTGCTGGTAAAAAGCCGGGTAAATTCAACACCATATTTCCCAAATTCACCGGATGAAAACCATCCACGTCTTTCAAGGGAGAAATGGCTTGAGTAACCTTCATTTCGTCGATGTGTTTGGGAAGCGGAAGTTGAACGATGAATCCATCGATGCTTTTATCTTCATTCAAGGCCTTTACCTTCGCCAAAAGAACCTCTTCAGAAACAGAATCATCGTAGCGAATCAAGGTACTTTCAAAACCAATTTGATCACATGCTTTCACTTTCGCATTTACGTAGGTTAAGGAACCACCGTCGTTTCCAACAAGTATCGCTGCCAAGTGTGGAATTTTCTTCCCTTCTTGCTTGCGAATTTTCACTTGTTCTGCCAATTCTACGCGAATTGATTCGGCGGTAGCCTTCCCATCTAATAACTGCATGTGTCGAAATTTTGTGCAAAGATAATCAGTCAAACCGTGCTATAAAAGTGAAAAATTTAACCTCATTCGTATCTTTGGTTCATGAAGTCGATCGCAATCCTATGGTGCACCTTGCTATGCACGCCTTTCTTTGCGCAAGAAGAGGAAGGAAATTTAACTCAATATCCACAAGAAATTGGGGTAGATGGGTACTTTTCAGTCGGAAATCTGGGCGGAACTTTTACCCTCGGACTGAAGTATGGATTTAAATTCGGAGAAGAGGATATGTTCATTGCCGGTCCTGCACTTCGTATCCAGCGATCGTGGTCCAATCAAAATGGCGTCAAATACAACTACAATATTCTCGGTTTGGGCGGATTCTTCCACGCGCGATTTTATAATGTTCTATTTGCAGGAATGGAATTGGAGGTAATGAATGCTCCCACTATTTACAACATCAATTTTCCCAATAAAAAACTGACTCCTACTTGTTTTGTTGGAGGCGGATATTCACAACAATTTGACACAGGATTCCGCTTTAATTTGGGCGTTTTCTATGATGTCATTAACAATCCTTTTAGCCCTTTCAGGCCGTACTACATTGCTCGACAGGAAAATGGCGTACTCATTCCTATCATGTATCGAATGGCTCTCTTTTTCCCAATCGGGGGACGAAATTAAAATTATTTAAACCGGTAATTTCGAGTTAGACTTTGCAATTGATTCAACTGACGAATCAAAGCCTGGGCTTCCGATTTTCTGACCGGCAAGTTGTGATAGCGATAAGGCATATTCGATCGTATTTTTCCCTGAATGGTGTATTGAACAAAACCGGTCCCAGAAGTATTCAAGTAATCCAATTCTCTATTGGCTATTTCCAACTTAAATTCACTCAATTCATCCAAGAACAACTCGTACTTTTTCTCTTCTGACCCCACCAAGAAATACGTGAATTCCACAGTGTTTGATTCAGAAGCATACATGAACTGTACACTATCCACTTGCACCCAAGAATCGTAAAAATTAGAAGCTTTCACCTGTTTTTGTAAGGCAATTTCCATTTCAATGCTATCCACCAGTTTGTCGCGCAATTTCAATTGCTTTTTCTTCGCAACTGGTAATTCATACGTCTTTAAACTCTTCCAAAAAAAGGGTTCACCAACATCGTAAACAGGTAAATTCATTATCAAAGCAACATTTCGACCTACTCCATCCACATTTAACCAAGTGTAGGCTAAATCCAACTCTTCTCGAATCTTTTCACCTTTTGCGTTTCCTTCTATGACCAATCCATAGGCGACCATTCCATTACAATAGCGTGTCTTTTCTAATCGCACCGAATCCAGTTTAATTTTCAGTTTGGGTAGATTGGAACAAGGATTACAAAAGACGACCAATTCCTTTTCATCGTGCATTAAGTCGGAAGCTTGTTTTGCCATATCATCGGTCAAACAGGCGTATTGATCCGCCTTCGAAAAGGTGGAAATCGATACGAAGAAAAGGATAAGCGTAAAATGTAGTTTCATAGTTTGTTTTTTCCTCCCCTTCGAGCACAGACCATGCCATTGAGAAGGGATTAAATAAAAAAATAGCTGCTCCTAAACGAGGAACAGCTATCCAATATTTTTTTTCGTTAAACGAGAATAATAACCTCGTCCCCTATTTCTATTTTATCACCTGGAATTAATTTGGCTCTTTTGCGCGTTTCTACTTCGCCATTCCGAACTACTTCTCCGTCTTCAACGATGAATTTTGCGTGTCCACCTGTGGCTGCAATACCCGTTGCTTTCAACAATTGGATTAGTTCGATGTAATCACCCTCTACTTTAAATTCCATGACTCAAATCTTTGTGCAAAGATAGAGCCCTATCAGAATTAATAGCGATTAAAGAGAAGATTAATTCGCCCATTCACATTCTGGAATGACCAAAACAATCATCAAATTATTCTTGAAGTTCCAGGCCTTAACATCTGGGCGCTTTTTGTGAGAAATTAGCCAATCTCCTTTTCCCGAATTTGGTTTACCAAACACCTCCGTTGTATATCGATTGCGGGCACTTTCATTTTTGTAAACCAAGATTACCTCGTACATTTTTTTGTCGCCATCCTGGTCAAAATAATAGGTCACCATTTCGATGTTCGGATCATTTTTTACCACTTCCGAATAGGTATGGCGAAAATTCTCATCGCGGAAGGTATAGTTATCAGCTGAATGAGAGGCTAGAAACTCCTTTTCTGTCATTCCAAAACTAGCCGATGCACGTATGGATTCAGGTAAAAACACATTGGGGTCCTTTTGAGCGAAAAGACCAGTAGACATCGTTAAAAGGGCGATTAGTGTGAAGAGTTTCATAGATTTTTTTTGGGCTAAGATAAAAATTAAATCAGGCTTGAAACTGCCGTTTACAAACGAGATTATCCGTCCATCAATGGGACAAAACAGCAGGTCAAAACCAGTTGATTTTCGCACTTTCAAATTGCCACGACCACTTGTTTAGTCATCCCATTCACAACCCGGTATTTTCAAAACCAGGACCAATTTGTTCTTGAACTTCCACGCGTTTACGTCTGGTCGCTTTTTGTGTTTTAGCACCCATTCTCCTTCTACGGTATTTGGCTGCCCTAAGGTTCTCACAGCATAGGCATTTCTTTTGGTTTCCTCTTTAAAAATAAGAATGACCTCGTAGAGTTTTTTGTCGCCATCTTGATCAAAGTATAAAACGACACTTTCAATCGCAGGGTCGTTTTCGACATTTTCAATAAATACATGTCTAAAAGTATCATCCTTGAAATCGTATTGATCCTTGGACCTTGCGCCCACATATTCGTATTCAGTCATCTCAAAATGGATGGTTTTGCGAACCGAGGCTGGCAAAAATTTATTGGGATTTTTTTGGGCATGACTCAGCGTAAAGAAAACGCAAGCCAGGAGTGATAGAACAACTTTCATATTCATACGATTGATGGATGAAGATAGGAATTTAGTGGTTGACTATCCACTTTTTTACCCATTCGTCGGCGGCTTCAAAGGGAGAGATTTTTCCTTCTGTGATGGCTTCTTCTAAGCGAACCTGATCCTGACGAGCTTCCTTGCTTTCTCGAGCATAGGCAAACATGCGATCAATCACCGTTTCTTGAAACCACTTGATTTCCTGTCTTGCTCTCTTAGCTTGAAAACTTCCATTTTCTGTGGTATGTTTCCAAAATTTTTCAATTTGCTCCCAAATCAAATTCATTTTGGGTGCCTCGATGGAGGAGGATATCATCGTTTTCGGAGTCCAACCGTTGGGGTTGGGAGGAAAAAGATGCAAGGCATTTTGATACGATCGTGCTGCTAGTTGAGCTTTTGATTTGTTTTCTCCTTCTGCCTTATTCACAATCAATAAATCGGAAAGTTCCATGATACCTCTTTTGATACCCTGCAACTCATCCCCGGCGCCAGCGAGCATAAGGAGTAGGAAAAAGTCGACCATGGAATGAACCAAGATTTCACTTTGTCCGACACCGCCTGTTTCAATCAGTATGATATCGAAACCCGCTGCTTCGCATAGCAATACACTTTCGCGCGTTTTGCGTGCCACCCCCCCCAAGCTTGCTCCTGCAGGAGAAGGTCGAACGAAGGCTTTGGGATTGGCGCTCAATTCTTGCATTCTGGTTTTATCACCGAGGATACTCCCACCATTGGTTGCTGAACTGGGATCGATGGCCAGAACAGCCAATTGATGACCTTGTTCTATGAGCCATTGTCCGAAAACTTCTATAAAAGAGCTTTTGCCCACACCTGGCACTCCAGTAATACCAATACGAATAGACTTTCCAGAATGTGGTAGGCAAGACCTTAACAAGGATTTAGCCTCAATTTGATCTCCTGAAGCAGTGCTTTCCAAAAGTGTGATGGCCTTGCTTAACGCACTTCTATCTCCCGACAGAAGAGCTGGCAATAATACCTCTGCTTTCATGTCCTGCTGACGATTTTTGCGTTTTTCCAACCACTTTTTTCGATGTTCTGGATTCATAGCTTCGAAATTAAGCAAATGGCTTCTCCCCGACCAAGTTTAAAAAAGTATTTTTGCCCCATGACCAAAATAGGCCTGCTTTCCGACACCCATGGTTTTTTGGACCCGAAGATTTTCAAGCACTTCGAGCAGGTTGATGAAGTATGGCATGCTGGAGATATTGGTAGCATCGAGCTTATCGATCAATTGCGACAATTTAAACCGCTTCGTATCATTCACGGCAACATCGACGATCATCAAATTCGACAAGAAGCCAAGAAGAGCGAGGTTTTTGAGGTGGAGGGATTAAAAATTGCCATGACCCACATTGCTGGCAAACCTGGCAAATATGTGAAAGATGCCTACGATTTGATCAATAAAGAGCGACCGGATCTGTTCGTATGTGGTCATTCGCACATTTTATTGGTCCAACAAGACCCCCGATTCAAAATGCTATGGCTCAATCCTGGCGCTTGTGGCATCAAAGGTTTTCACAAAGTTCGAACCTTATTGCGCTTTGCAATCGACAACGGAAAAGTGATGAATATGGAAGCAATTGAACTCGGAAGTAGATCCCTGATATAATTTTTGTTTTATCCTTGCGTTTAAGATGCCAAAATGAAGAATTTACTTGTCCTTTCGTTTCTCCTTACTGCTTTTACCTCCCTTGGTCAGATTGGTGGAAACTATTCCTTTGGTCATTTGAACCTGCCTTTTTCGGCGCGTAATTTGGCCCTAGGTGGAGATTACATTTCTATCAGTGATGAGGATATCTCCTCCACGGCTCTCAACCCTGCTTTGTTGAACGAAAAACATCACAAGCAAATCGCCTTTAATCAATCCCTAATGGCTGGAGGGTTAAAAAGCAGTATGCTCAATTTTGGCTGGAACCTGAAGGACCAAATAATGACTGGTGTTCATTTGCGCTACATTGGTTACGGAACTTTTTTGCGTACCGACCAGTTTGGAAATGAACTGGGTGATTTCCATCCCTTTGATTATGATTTGAGTTTTTCGGCAGTAAAACCAATGACACCTCGTTGGAAAGTAGGAGCGAGTCTGCGCATGATTTCATCCAAAATTGACATTTACAACGCCATCGGCTTGAGCATCGATATGGGAGCGCATTACCACAACGAGGACCAACAACTTTCGGCTGCTTTTTTGGTCAAAAATGCGGGGTATCAATTAAAAGGTTATACCAAAGACACCCGTTCCCCCCTTCCCGTTCAAGTTCAGGCTGCCGTATCCAAAAAGCTTGCACATGCCCCTTTTCGATTCTCGTTGGTGGCCCACCATTTGAATATATGGGATTTGACCTACAATGACCCGAATGCTCAACCTACAATAGACGCCTTAACGGGCGATACCATTCCCGTTCCTACGGCCAACACAATCGAAAAAATTGCTCGTCACTTTAGTTATCAAGCAGAAATTCTCTTGAGTAAAAACTTGCACATCAACGCTGGATTCGATTATCATCAAAGGAAGGAAATGCGCTTAGTGAGTAAGCCCGGAATGGCTGGATTTTCATTTGGTGTGAGCATGTGGTTCAAGCGAATCATGATTGATTATGGGTTTGGGATCGTTTCGAGCGCGGGATATCAACACATGTTAACCCTTCAAACCAACCTCGATCAATGGCGTAGATAAGGGCTTTTAGCTATCTTCGCCTTCCATGATAAACACTTCTCGAAAAATCACCATTGCCATTGACGGCTACAGCTCTTGTGGTAAAAGCACTCTTGCTAAGGCCATTGCCAAGGAACTCAATTATGTATATGTAGATACCGGCGCCATGTATCGAGGCACTGCCTTGTATTGCCATCGCCTGGGTTTAGCTCATGCACAATCTCCTGATATCGAACAAATTGTTCAAGAATTACCGAACATTCAAATATCTTTTCAATACAACCCTGAAACCCAACAGAGTGACTTGTTTTTGAACGGAGAAAATGTGGAAAAAGAGATTAGAACCCTTGAAATATCTCAGCTCGTAAGCCCTATTGCCGCTATAAAAGAGGTGCGCGAAAAGATGGTGGACGAACAAAGAAACATGGGCAAGGAAGGCGGAGTGGTACTCGATGGAAGAGACATTGGCTCGGTGGTGTTTCCAAATGCTGAACTCAAGCTGTTTTTGACTGCTCAACCAACCATTAGAGCCGAAAGGAGAAGAAAAGAACTGGAGGAAAAGGGAGAAAACGTTTCGCTCGACGAAGTTTTAAAAAATATTGAAGAACGCGATTACCTTGACACAACTCGAAAAGAAAGTCCCTTAATTCAAACCGAAGATGCCGTGGTATTGGACAATAGCTTTCTTACACGAGAAGAACAACTGGTGTGGGTTTTAGATAAGATTCGTGAAATTTTAGGCTGATAATGTTATATTTGTACACCTTTTCTCATATTTGAGAAAATAATACGCCTTAAAGTTTAAATTAGCCCCTAATGTTTTAGGCCAACATATTTGTTTATGGAATCTATCGGGAAAATTACAGAGGATCTGATCAACCGCAGTCCGTTTTTGAGAGAAGCAATTACAGACAACCTTATCAATATCTCGGCACTTGCCAGAAAGCTCAAACCTGAAATAGAGGAAAAATTGAACAAGCCTGTAAAGGAGGGTGCGATTGTGATGACCATCAAGCGCATGTCGCCTGGTTTGTATCACCGATTGAACATTAAGATTACCAATATGATGTCGGAGTTGGGTGACTTTTTGGTTCGTTCCAACCTCTCCGATTTTACCTACGAAAATTCTGAATCTCTCAAAAGTTCACAATCGGATTTCATTCAATTGATGCGTAAGGAGAGTGATAATTTTTACACCATTTCACAAGGGTTGTCTGAAACTACCTTTATCGTTTCCGCAGGACAAAATGACTTGGTAAAACACTTTTTTAGAAACGAAAAGCTAAAAACGCACAACGAAAAATTAGCCTCCGTTACGGTGAAACTACCGAGCGTGAATACAGAAATTTACGGTGTTTATTACTACATCCTAAAGCAATTGGCTTGGGAGGGGATTAACATAGTACAAGTGGTATCTACGTCCAATGAGTTCACCATCGTTGTTAAGCAAGACGAAATTGATGGTGCGTTTAAAATCTTGATGAACCTAAAAAGAATTCTCTAAGCAACAGCTTCGTTGTTCTGACATTGTTCCTCCGGGCGAGCGCCACAAAGACCACAAACAGCTCCTTCTTCTTGAAGCATGGGGTTGTTACTTGCACATGTCCCAGCAAATTTCCCATCTTTTTTTGCCCAAATTTTGATTGCGATTCCCGCAAATGCCAATGCCAATAGTCCGATGGTAAGAAGAATGAGTTTCATGAATCTTGAATTTGGTACAAAGGTAGTCGATTCTACTTATTTCGTAAAATAAGCCTAGCGGGTTTTAACAGACTTCAACATTTGTTACAGATGAATCAACTCTCCATCTCCGGTATCGATGAGTTGAATGGAGGTGGGAGCGCCCGAATAATAGACATTTCCACTGGAACGTATATCCACGGTCAGACGATGAAAAAGCTCACCCAAAGTAATATTTCCCACACTTTTGGTAATCACTGTGGCATCTCCGAGTATGTTCAGCTCTGAGGCGTCGCAAAAGGCATTTCCCTTTTGGTAAAAAAGAGCTTGATCCGTTTTTCCACGTATCGTTAAGTCTGTCCACGAGTCAGATGTATGGTAGACGAATTTTTCCAAATCAACAGTCAATTCAAGATGACTAGAATTATCCAAACTTTTCAAAATCAACTCCTTCCCTATCAAGGCATTGAGGGTTTTCAAGGTTTCGGAACCACCGTGCAAAATCGTGTCGATATTCATGTAATGTATCTCCAATATTGGCAAGATTTGTTTGGGTCTCATGAAGCTACAGCGGTTGTGGTTCTGAATCTTGAGATGGTTGTTTTCCACCACCGTTGTAATTTGTTTGGCGAGCTTGGTGCCGCAGGTAAGCTTGGCGTAGGTTAGTGTATCTTGAACCAAATGCACCTCCACCGAACCTTGGGTTTCGAGAACAGAAAATGAAGATAAGTTGCGCGTAATGGTTGTCACCTCCCCTTCTCCCTTCCAGCAAGTTCTATCCTCTACCTTCTTACAAGCCAAGCAGAGAAAAAATAAAAATATCCCCAGCACTACCTTCATCGTTCGAATAATTTATACCCAACACAATATTCCATGTAATCGGCTTTGCCCCAAACCGACTTCAAAACCAAGGCCACGTCCAAACGTTCGGTACACTGATAACGCAAACCAATGCGGTGATAAAAAGGGCCGTCCGGTTGGTAAAAATCTCTGAGGTAGTACCCCATACCTAGGGTGGTCGAAAAGCGATCAAAGGTAAAAACATAACCTCCGTAAACACCCAATTGAATCAAGTCAATTTCTCGTTTCGAAAATTCTGGAAGATAGGCTTTGGTTGAGCTTCGGTAAATCAAATCGAGACCCGCTTCCATCCCAACTTTAGAGGAAATTGTTTTTTTTATATTGCCGTAAATTCCCCAAATCGGGTACCGGCGACCACCAGTAGGAAATATTTCTTTTCCAGAACCTATGAAGTAAGCCCGAGAAGTCCAGCCTGTGGGTTGGGATATTTTTTGGGAGTAACGTAGTTTTTTCAGAGTTCCAATGTTCCGGCTATAACCCACGGATAAAAAAAGATAATTCAATCCCAGATTGGGTGTCTTCCATGCTGCATTGGAAAAGTGGGTCACGTCTGCTCCCAGTGCGAGTCGACTATCGTTGATAAAAATTCCAGCTTTTAACCCCAGACAAATGAGTAGGTTGACCTTGGTTGAAACTGCGAAATTTTTGGGGTTCAACTCTTGGTCAAAAACCTTCGAAACAAACCCTGCTCCAAAGCCCACACGGGAGGTAAAAAATGCTCTTTCCGTTCGCTTGAAAGGCAATTCAGAATTTGCCATCAAGCCAAGGCCATGCCCCAATAGAGGCGTATTTCCTGTTTGCGTTACTAAAGCCGTGAAACCAATTCGAGGAATGTCGTATTCCGTACGAAATCCCTCGCCTTCCTTTAAATCTACCCACCAACTTGCTTCCAATGCAGATACCATTTCTTTGGGGATATGGGCCATACTCGATCGGTGAGCCGCTAGAAACCCGTTTTTATAGGTCAAATCCATCCCCCATTGGTTCTGACCGAAAGTGTTCAAAACCAATAACACAGTGAATAAAAGGAGTGTAGATCTAGAAAACATTTGGGCAAATGTAAATGAAATTTCGTTTTTGAGAATGCCTTACTTTTGTGGAGCAAAAAAGAAACAAATGGATAAGCGATTAGTAGCCTTCGAGAGACTTTTGAACATCATGGACGACCTGCGAGAAAAATGTCCTTGGGACCGCAAACAAACCTTCGAAACCCTTCGTCATTTGACCATAGAAGAGAGCTACGAACTCACCGATGCCATTCTAGAAAAAGATTATTCGGCCCTCAAGGGTGAAATTGGGGATTTGTTCTTACACCTTGTATTTTATTGCAAGATTGGTCAAGAGCAGAACCTATTCGACGTCACTTCCGTTTTGGACCAAATTTCGGAGAAACTCGTTTTCAGACACCCACATATCTATGGCGACCTAGAGGTTCTAGACGAAGAAGAAGTGAAGAAAAACTGGGAAAAGCTCAAACTCAAAGAAGGAAAAAAATCCGTTTTGGAAGGAGTACCCAACTCCTTACCTGCCATGGTGAAGGCTCAAAGAATTCAGGAAAAAGTAAGAGGTATCGGTTTTGATTGGGACAACAAGGACGATGTTTGGAACAAGGTACTGGAAGAATTACAGGAGTTTCAAACAGAGCAAGACCAAGATAAACGTGAAATGGAATTTGGAGATTTGTTGTTCTCCTTGATCAACTATGCCCGCTTCGAAAACATCAATCCAGAAAATGCACTTGCCCGCACCAACGCGAAGTTTATCAGGCGATTTACCCAAATGGAAAAAGATGTGAGTGCAGAAGAAAAAAAACTGTCAGACATGAGCTTAGAAGAAATGGACGTGTATTGGGAAAAAGCAAAAACACAAGAGAAAAACGCCGATTAATAAATGAAATAACCCATTCATAATGTTTTGGCTAACTCAGCCTCAAGCATCCCTTTTTTAGTTGTATATTCGCCCACGCAATAAAGACCAGCTCAATACAAATATGAAATATCTTTTACCACTCATTCTTATCCTTTTTACTGGATTAGGTTTCGCGCAGGAGGCCGTTGTTCGGGGTTTCGTATACGACAAATCGAATGGTGAACCTTTGGCTTATGAGAAAATTCGCTTGTTGAATGCATCTGATAGCTCTCTTTACCAAGGTGCAGTTACCGATTTGAACGGGTTTTTCTCCATTCCAAAAGTAAAAACAGGGAAATACATTCTTCGCATCGAAAATTACAACTTCAAGACCATATCCGAAGACTTTGAAGTAAAGGATGGAGCCAAAATTGAAGACTTCAAATTTTTGATGGAAAAAGACGAGGCGATCAAGCAAATCGATGAAATGGTCGTTTCAGCTGAAAGCAAACAGAAGAAGATTGAGGTAAACATGTCGCAGATTAAACTCGACAAAAAAGGAATTGAACGCATCCCATCTGTAGGTGCGGAAAACGATATTATTGGAGCCTTTTCTGTGACACCTGGGGTTGTAACAACGGGTGACCAAGGTGGACAATTATACGTTCGTGGAGGTACACCGATACAAAACAAAATCTTGTTGGATGGAATGACGATTTACTCTCCTTTCCACTCCATTGGTTTCTTCTCCATTTTTGAGACAGAATTGATCAAGAGTGCGGACATCTACACCGGAGGATTCGATTCGAAATTCGGTGGTCGTATCTCTTCCATCATGGACATTACTTATCGCGACGGAAACCGCCAAAAATTTTCAGGTAAAGTATCCGGTTCACCGTTCTTGGCCAAGGCCGTATTAGAAGGTCCTTTGGGAAAAGGAAAAAATGGTGATTTGGCCAAAGCTTCTTACCTCTTGTCAGGTAAACATTCCTTGTTGGATTACACTTCCAAAGCCCTTTACCCTAGCATCAATGATGGGAACGGAATGCCTTTCAACTTTACAGATTTGTACGGGAAGTTGACCTTTAATTCGGACGGAGGTTCGAAGGTGAGTTTCTTTGGATTTTCGAATCGCGATTCGGTCAATTATCCAGAAGCCGACATCGATTGGAATGCAGCTGGTGGAGGAATGAACTTTATTTTGGTTCCTGGTAATTCACCAGTATTCATTAAAGGACACGTGAATGGTTCTTATTACCAAACGACGTTCAACGAAGTGCAATCAGCTCCTCGATACAGTTCTATTGGAGGATTTGACCTCGGTTTCGATTTCACTTACTTCTTGAAAAACAATGGAGAATTCAAATACGGAATCAACCTCGGTAGTTTCTCTACCAATTTTGAAACGGTGAATGATTCTTATCAAACCATTAAATTGGAAATTCCAAGTACGGAAATTGGCCTGTATTCCAACTATCGTTGGGTAAAAAATCGCTGGGTTGTTCAGCCGAACTTCCGCGTTCAGGTTTATGCTACCTACAGCACGATTTCATTTGAACCTCGCTTCGGTGCGAAATACAATGCCAACGAAAACATTCGCTTGAAAATTTCTGGAGGTCGTTACTCACAAAACTTTACTTCAGCTTCGTCGGATAAGGACATCGTTAACATCTTCAATGGATTGTTGACAGCACCTGAAAATGTTCAATCTAAATTCATCACCCAATACGGCAATGAAAGAGCCATTAAAAACGGGTTGCAATACTCATGGCATGCCATTGTGTGATCGGAATTTGATTTAACCAAGAGATTGACTTTGAACGTGGAAGGTTATTACAAATACTTCCCGCAATTAAGTAACATCAACCAAAATAAAATCGTGGAAGACGAGGCGCAGTTTGCCAACGTTGCCGATGAATACAAAAAAGACTTCATCATTGAATCAGGACAATCGTATGGAGTTGATTTCTTGTTGAAATACACTCGCGAAAGAATGTACTTCTGGGGAGTATATTCCTACGGTCGCTCTACGCGCTGGGACGGATTCAAAGAATACTTCCCTGTTTTTGATAGAAGACACAACGTCAACTTGGTAGGAACGTACATTTTTGGTAAGAAGAAAAACACAGAATTGAGTGTTCGCTGGAATCTGGGTTCTGGACTTCCGTACACACCTACGGCAGCCAACTACCAAGGAGAGAATTTTTCGGGAGGAGTTACAACCGATTATTTGACCAACAACCCGAATTCTGTTAGCACGATTTTGGGGACCTTCAATAGCGAGAGACTTCCATACTACCACCGTTTGGACATTACAGGTAAGCACAAATTTATCTTCAAGAACAAAACAGAAATTGAAGTTATCGTGAGTATTACCAATGCCTACAATAGAAGAAACATTTTTTACGTAAACCGTGTAACCAACAAAACGATTTATCAGTTCCCTCTATTGCCATCGGCAGGATTGAGCTATAAGTTCTAGGTTAACAAAAGATATTTTTTAAACGTTGTCAAATTCTTGGCAACGTTTTTTTATTTACATCGTTCAGATTACAACTGTCCTTTTTGGGACAAAATGAGCGTTCATTGAAAGGGATTTCTTTTCTTTGCCGCGCTAATCTATCACAAAACTGACTAAGCCTTGAGGCATGCCTCGATAACTAGTCACGTTATTCACTTTTATGAAAAAGAACTTACTTACTCTCACTTTCGCCTTACTATGCATTTATGCAAGTGCGCAAGAAACGTCGTCTTCCGATTGGAAGGCTATTGTATCCAACGATCAAGTAACCGTATTTTCCACCGTTTCGGCTTGCTCCGACTCACCCAATGGAATTGACAAAAACGAGGTCGTGATTCGGGTTGTAAACAAAACCAATCAAGAGGTAACCCTGACGCTGGAATACTCTATGACATATGGCGATAAGTGTTATAACTGTGAAGGTGGGAATTCAGAATTTCAACACACCATTGTGGTTCCTGCCAACGGAAGTGTGGAAGGGGAATGTTATCAAGAAGGAAGAAAAGCCTTGAGTTTTTTACATTCTTTCATCAACATCAACAACCCTACTCGACTCACAGACTATACTGTAACTATACTACCAACTGAAAACAACTAATCAAATCAAGACTGACATGCGATTGAAATTAGCCCTATTCACATTAAGCATTCTTTTTCTTGGCCAAGCCAAGGCTCAATGTCCTGTTACTGCCTATGCATCACCTTTAACGGTGCAATGTGGTGATCCTATTTCATTAACGGCAGTTGCTGATGGTTGTAAACCACTAGACAACAACTTTAATACAGGAGTTATCGGCTCCGATTGGTCGGCCACCAATGGAGCGGTGGTTACCGATGGAGCGAACTTTCCGAATGCCAATTACAACTGTGTAGGCGCACCACCAGAAGGAACTCATTGTTTGTGGATGGGAGCAGATGTTGCAGCGCCACGACAAGTAAAAACAAACAATTACAACCTTACCGATTGTGAAGGAAATGCAGTTGTAGGAGCCAACATTTGTTTTGTCATGAAATTCGCGACCCAAGCTGGTCCCGATCCTTGTGAGGGAATTGATTTGCCAGAAGAAGGAGTTGCTCTACAATATTCTACCAACAACGGGGCAACTTGGACCAATATCGCTTATTACGATCCAAACGGAGGATACGATGCTTATCGCACATCTTGGAATACCTACTGTGAAAATGTACCTGCAGCAGCTTTAACGACAGCCACTCAATTCAGATGGTATCAAGCCAACTCTTCAGGTGCAGGATTCGATACATGGGGATTGGACAACATGATCATTAATTTGATCATTCCTGGTTTTACCTTTGATTGGGCACACGATAACCAAGGACCAGCTCCTACGCCCAATACACCTGATATTATTGGTGACCATGATACGACTTTGATTGTTACCTATACAAATGGAATCACTACATGTATTGACTCCGTAAGTGTGACGGTAATCGGAACAACTGGTCAGGCATATGCTGACCCGGCTGAGGTATGTATGGGCGATCAGAGCCAATTAAGCGTTGAAGCATCTCTTATTCCGCCTTTGCCCGAAAATTGTGGAATTACCGTTACGGGTTGTCAAGGTACCACACTCCAATTCCAAGCAGGAGCTGGAACAGTCAATGAAACTTCGTACATGCCTTTGGGTATGGCTCCTCTTCCTGGACTTTCACTCTGTTTGAATGGTGAGGGAACGCACGATCAAAGTGCTAGGATGCAGTTCATCGTAAATCAAAACGAGCTTCCAGCAATTTTCTTAGGTGGGCAGTTTTATAACATGACTCTATTTTCAACTGCAGCAGCTGGGGCGTATACAAACTTTACGATAAAAATGGGGTGTACCAATAAAACAGAATTTACCTCAAACACAGATTTTGTCGGAAACTTAACAACTGTATATGGTCCAAAGAATGTGACCATACCTGCTGGAGCTGTGCTTTTCGATTTTGATCAACACTATGATTACCCAGGTGGATTCAATGTGGTCTTTGAGATTTCGTGGTGTGGAGATGTCTCCAATAAAACCGGAAATTTATTCAAAACCAATACAACCAACTTTTCAACCATTTTTGCCCACACTTGTAGCAATGATTGTAACACCTCCATTGCAGCAACTCGATACCAATTGAGACCTTCAATGGATTTAGGGGTTTGTTACAGACCACTTCCAACCATTGAATACACTTGGTCACCAATTGCACCATTGGATGATGCATCAAGTGCTGCGCCAATTGCAACTCTAGATAGTACAACAACGTTCACCGTTACCGTTTCTGATTCAGCACGTCCAATGTGTGATATCGACTTAAGCGTTACCGTTTCTGTTGTTTCTCCTAGTGTAACAATTAGCCCAGTGGATCCTTACATCTGTAGTGCTGGTGGAAGTGTATCACTCACGGCCAACGCAGTTCCATCTGTCCCTGGCGAAACGATAACTGGTTACTCGTGGAGCCCGGCTACGGGATTAAGTTCCACAACCACCGCCACGGTAACTGCCAACCCCGCTACTACCACAACCTATGTATGTACGGTAACCGATAGTAAGGGATGTACTTCTACGGATACGGTAACCGTAAACGTTGGTCAACCTCCAGGCCCTACAGCCATCAATGGTGAAAGATGTGGATCAGGGACTGTTTCCTTGGCTGTATCTGGATGCGGTGGAACCGTAAATTGGTACGATGCCTCAACTGGAGGTACCTTATTGTTTACTGGTAACCCATTTACCACTCCTTCCATTTCTTCAACGACTCAATATTACGCTGCTTGTGTTATCAACGGATGTGAAAGTGTTCGCACAACCGTAACAGCGAGCATTAACAGTGCATCAGACGCTAGTTTTACGTACAATCCGTCTTCCATTTGTAAAACCGGTTCACCCGTTACGCCAACCATTACTGGAACGTCGGGCACCTTTAGCTCTTCGCCTTCTGGTTTAACATTGAATTCCACTACTGGTCAAATAACACCGTCTTCTTCCGTTATCGGAAACTACACGGTAACCAATACGGTTGCAGCCACAACAGGATGTCCGCAAGCAACAGCTACGCAGCAAGTTTCGATTACGGCACCACCTGTTGCTACATTCAACTATTCAGGTTCTCCGTATTGCCAAAGTGCAGCTAATCCAACTCCCAACTTTACAGGTGGTGGTCAAGCAGGAACGTTTTCTTCGACTGCAGGATTGACCTTCGTGAATGTGAATACTGGACAAATAGACTTGGCCAATAGTACGCCAGGTTCTTATACCATAACCAATACTATTCCTGCAGCCAATGGTTGTGCAGCTGTGTCAGCGACGTTTAACATCGTTATAAACCCAGACAAGGATGCCAGTTTCTCGTACCCGAGCAATACCTATTGTAGTTCAGGTTCCAATCCATCGCCTACTATAACAGGCGACGCTGGAGGAACTTTCTCATCCGCACCTGCAGGTTTGGTTTTTACCAGTACGTCGACTGGAACAATCAATTTAGGAGCGAGTGCTGTTGGTACATATACCATAACTTATACAACTCCTGGCCCTTGTGCAGATCAGCAAACTTTCACTTTATCGGTGACATCCAATCCAACCGCTAATTTTAATTACGGAAACGCGCCTTATTGTCAAACTGCTGCGAACCCCAACCCTACCTTCACCAATGGAGGAATTCCAGGAACCTTTACAGCTTCACCTGCTGGTTTAGTATTTGTTGATGCCAATACAGGACAAGTAGATTTAGCAGCTTCCACACCGGGAACTTACACGGTTACCAATACAGTTTCGGCGACGGGATGTACTCCTGCCACGGCAACCGCAAACATTACCATTACGGCTCCAAAGAATGCCAACTTTTCATATCCCCAAACAAGTTATTGCCAAACCGACACCGACCCTGCGGTGGTTTTGGATCCTGGAGCTGAAGCTGGAGCATTTTCAGCATCCCCAGCTGGTTTAACTTTTGTAAACAGTGCTGGAACAATCGATCTTTCTGCCACTGCGGCCAATACCTATACCATTACGAATACACTGGCTGCCCAAAATGGTTGTCCGGCTGTATCAGCAACCTTCAACGTAACTGTTAACCCTACACAAAACCCGAACTTTAGCTATAGTTCAGGTACATACTGTGTAGGAACTGCAGACCCTACGCCTACCATTTCTGGTAACACTGGAGGAACCTTCTCAAGTTCGCCCGCTGGTCTGGTATTTTCCAACCCAGCCAACGGTACCGTAGATTTAACCAACTCCGCAGCGGGAACTTACAGAATTACATACAGTTTACCTGCTCCTTGCCCTGCGTCATCTAGCGTCAACCTTACGATTACCAACTCAGTGGCGGCAGACTTTGACTACAATGACCCGTACTGTTTGAACGAGGCCAACCCCCTACCTACCTTCATCAATGGTGGTAGCGCTGGTACGTTCTCTGCAACACCAGCTGGTATGACCTTTGCCAATGCCTCAACTGGAGAAATCAATTTGGCGGGATCAACTGCGGGAACTTATACCGTGACCAATACAATCGACCCTTCTTCTGGATGTCCTGCAGTGACTTATTCTGAAACAGTTGTGTTAGATCCAACGGATGATGCAACATTTAACTATTCATCTACAACCTATTGTTCCAATGATGCCACCCAAACACCAACCAATAGTGGGACTGCTGGCGGAGCATATACAGCTACTCCAGCAGGTTTGAACCTCAATGGAACGACAGGAGAAATAGACTTAGCAGCAAGTACAGCTGGTGCTTACGTCATCAAGTATGTAACCAGTGGTAACTGTCCGGATTCATCCGAGGTTAATTTGGAAATATTTGACCCGAACGCGGCTGATTTCGTTTATCCTTCTACCCCATACTGTGCAGATGGTGCTAACCCTGTACCTACCTTTCAAAATGGTGGAATCGCAGGAACTTTCACAGAAGCAACCGGAAATATCATTTTCGTAAGCAGCTCAACAGGGGAAATCAACCTTTCGGCAAGTACCCCTGGCGTTTACACAATTAGAAACACGGTTGCTAGCAACGGCGCTTGCCCTTCTGTTTTCTTTGAAAGTACAGTTGAAATAACAGCACCTTTCTCTGCGAATTTTAATTACCCTGCTTCGCCTTATTGTTTGGATGGAACCAACCCTACGGTGGTTCTAGCACCCAACGCTACTAGCGGAACCTTTACCACTTCCGACCCTGGGATAACCATATTGAACGCCAATACAGGAGAGATTGACTTAACCAATTCTACAGCAGGCACCTATAACATTACCAATACGGTTCCAGCTGGAGGTGGCTGTCCGTCTGTCAACTTTACAGCACCAATCACTCTGAGCACACCTGCTTTGGCTGGTTTTCAATACCCTGCTAACCCATACTGTCAGACAGGTGGTTCGGCAACTGTAACACTCAACCCAGGTGAATCAGCAGGTACTTTTAGTTCGAATGGTGCTGGATTAGTCGTTAACAGCGCTGATGGAACAGTAGACTTGACCAATTCTAACACAGGTAATTTCATTGTTTACAACTCTGTAGATCCAGCCAATGGATGTCCTGTTCAGGTTGATTCGGCCAACATTTCTATCAACTCCGAGTTCAATGCAGATTTTGATTTCGATCCAAGTTACTGTGCAGATGATGCCAACCCAACCCCTATCTTTCCAAACAATGGTCAGGCGGGAACGTTTAGTGCAACTCCGGCAGGGTTAACTTTTGTTTCAACAAGCACGGGAGAAGTGGACATGAATAATACGGTTCCTGGAACTTACGCTATCAATAATTTCATCGCTGCCAACGGAGGTTGTCCATCGTCTTCCTTTGACGATACCATTACCATCAATGCAGTTGACGATGCAGGCTTTAGTTACTCTCAAGCCTTCTATTGTACTGTAGGAACAGACCCTACCCCTACCATCACAGGTACTCCAGGTGGATTGTTCACCTTCACACCGAATGGTTTAAGCATCAACAACTCAACAGGTACGATTGACTTAGACAATAGTGTAGAAACCAGTTATGCGATTACGTACACAACCAACGGAGCTTGTCCGGTAGACAGCACTGTAGCGGTTGACATCATCGACGCACCTGTTGCAGATTTTGTATACAATCCGGCTAGTTATTGTGTTTCGGATCCAAATCCGAGTCCACAATTCATCAATGGAGGAACAGCAGGTACCTTCAGTGCAGCGCCAGCAGGTTTGATTTTCGTTGACAATCAAACAGGAGAAATTAACTTGGGAGCATCCAACCCAAACAACTACAACATTACCAACACCATTGCACCTGCAAACGGTTGTCCGGGTGCGAATTACACCACAACCATTTCAATTGCAGCCATTCCGGATGCTGAGTTCAGTTACCCAGAAGACACCCTTTGTCAGAACGAGCAAAACCCGACGGTTCAGCACAGCACTGGTACTTCTGGAACGTATTCTGCCCCAGCAGGATTGGCCATCAATCCGAGCACTGGTACCATTGACATGGCAGCCAGTTCCGCAGGTACTTATACGGTTCAAAATGTAGTAAACGGAACAGGATCTTGTCCGAATGATACCGCGTATTTCACCATTACCATTCATGCCATGCCGACCGTTCAGCCTTCCGATAACGGACCAATTTGTTCAGGTGAAGATTTGGAATTGTATGTACAAACACAGCCAGTGTCACCGAATACAGTGTTTAGTTGGTCAGGACCAAACTCCTTCAACTCAGCCACTCAAAATCCGATTATTAGTCCTGCATCAACCGCCAATTCAGGAGATTATTTAATACAAATAACAACCAATGGGTGTACCTCTTTTGCCACTTTAACGAACGTAACGGTTAATCCAACCAATCCGGTTGATTTTGGACCACATGGCCCTTATTGTCCGGATGACAATGCAGTCAACCTCACTTGTTCCAACACTGGAGGAACATGGTCTGGAACTGGAATTAGTGACCCGAACTTGGGTACTTTTGACCCTGCCATTGGTACTGGAAATTACATGATCACCTACACCAATTACAACGGATGTTTCTTGGACAGTGTGGAAGTGATTGTAAAAGACAAACCAGTTATTGATTTTGCTGTATTCCCAGGAACGGGTTGTGCTCCTCTAGACGTTTCATTTTCATCGAACGGCACGCTCATTGGAGATGATATCACTTGGTCCTTTGGAAACGGTGCGCCTTCAACCAGTAACACGGCTCCTAATTTGACCTATGCCAATCCGGGATGTTACGATGTAACCCTTACTGTTGATCGCGATGGTTGTGTTACCTCCATGACGTACACAGACATGGTTTGTGTAGCACCTCAAACTGTTGCAAACTTTACCGCAAATCCACCAGTATCTGATATCTCCTATCCAAAATTTGACTTCGAAAACAATTCGACCAATGCAACGATGTATTATTGGAATTTTGCAGATCAGGGAACCAGTAATCAAGAAAACCCAACCTTTATCTTCAATAATCCAGAAGCTGGGGAATATGAAATTATGTTGATTACAGACAACGATGGTGGCTGTTCAGATACGGCCTATTTAACCGTCACTTTGAATGAAACATTAATCTACTTTGTCCCGAATACATTTACACCAGATGGGGACAAATTCAATCAAACCTTCCGTCCAATTTTCACAAGTGGATTCAATGAAAAGGAATACAACTTTAGCGTATACAATCGTTGGGGTGAGTTAATTTTCGAATCCAAGGATGCCCTAATTGGATGGGATGGTACCTACCAAAATCAACTTTGCCAGGAGGGCGTCTACACGTGGCGTATTAGCTACCAAGACAAGAAATCCAGTGAAGTTGTTATCGAAACGGGTAGTATTAATTTACTTCGATAAACAACCAAAATAAAGGGTGCTAAAAAAATTAGCACCCTTTTTTATTTCAAGGGCAACCATTGACTTCGCATAACGTTATCCAATTGGCTGAATTAACAGTTTCTTAGGTTGGTAATAAAATTTGAACAGTCTGAAAAGACCTTTTTTCAACTCAGATAACTTATTTACCGCTCATCACATAAATGTTGTAATGTACCCAGTTAACTTCATAATTTAGCCGCGCTAAAACATTGCTTATTAAGCATAATGAATAGAAAACCAGCTGTATGAAAAAGATAGTCTTCGCCTGTTCTATTCTATTACTCACTATGAAAACGAGCTTCGCACAGGAAGCCACCAATGTACAAGACTGGGTTTTAATTGAAAACCAGGTCGGTTACCGCGTTGAATACCGCTATGCAGATTGCCTAAATCCTCAAAGCGGAATGGACAAACGGGAGGTTTATTTAAAATTTACCAACCTTACCAATAAAGAAATGACCCTTAATTGGGAATACGACGTTTCTTACGACGGTAAATGTATCAACTGTGACGGAGACAATGATGAAATGAAATTCACCATTGTAATCCCCCCCAACTCATCGGTAGAAGGAACTTGCGGTGACAACAACGCAAACAACCTTACCATTTTTGCAGAATTTTTGAACATAGACGGAGTTCGAAAAATGACTTCTTTTCACGTGAAGAATATTTTTTTAGCTAAATAATTCCAACTAGGTCAATCCATTTATTATGAAATTACACTTGAGCAAAGCCTTAGGATTGGTGCTATTTCTTGCACTTTCTATTCAAAACACTCATGCCCAATGTCCGGTTACCGCCTATGCGAGTAAATCAACCGTATCTTGTGGCGACCCAGTAACCCTTACTGCCGTGGCGAGTGGTTGTATACCTTTGAATAACAACTTCAACAACGGTTCCCTGGGTACATGGTCGGCGACTACTGGCGCAGTGGTAACCAATGGTAACGGTGCTCCGAATGCCTCTTATAACTGTGTTGGTCCACCACCTGAAGGAGCCAATTGTTTATGGATGGGTGCCACAGTTTCAGGAACAAGAACTGTAACCACTAACGATTACAACCTTACCAGTTGTGGAGGTGGTTCTACCAACTCAGGTTCCATCTGTTTTTGGATGAAATACTCCACCCAAGGAGGACCTGACCCTTGTGAAGGAATCGATTTACCAGCCGAAGGAATTTCTGTTCAGTACTCTACCAATGGTGGAGCAAACTGGACAACTTTGCAATATTATGATCCGAATGGTGGATATGACCCTGTTTTAACGAACTGGAATTACTACTGTTTGAATATTCCTACTGCAGCCATTGGACCAAACACTCGTTTTCGTTGGTTGCAATCTCAAAACTCAGGTGCCGGATTTGACACTTGGGGATTGGATGATGTAAGTATCATTTTGAACGGACCGGGATATACGTACGACTGGGCTCACGATGCTCAAGGACCAGCCAGTACATCGAATACTCCTGACGTGAATCCGACTTCAACTACAACGTATACCGTAACTTATACGAACGGAGTTGAAACATGTACAAGTGACGTAACTGTAAACGTAATCCTACCTACTGTTTCAGCTGCTGCTGATAAAGTTTTAGTTTGTGAGGGAACACCTGTTAACTTAACTTCTCAATCTTCACTAGTTGCAGTCCCAATTACCAGTTGTGGCATCAACCCCGACGCAAGTTGTAACCCTCTCACCCAAGAAGCCGGTGAAGTGCAAGTTGGAAACGGAACATTTGTGAATACAAACAACTCGATTTCAGGTAACACCTTTGGGGATTTTGGGGACAATAACATGCGAACCCAAATTATTTATCGCGCTAACGAATTGATAGCAGCCGGTATGGTTCCTGGACAAATCAACAATATTCAATTTAATATTGCCTCTATTCTTACCAATGGTACCTATAGCAACTTTAGAATATCAATTGGTTGTACCTCCCAAAACGCTTTTACTTCCAGCGCTGCTTCCTTTGTGGGTGGACTTCAGAACGTTTACGGACCTGTAACACTACCATCGATGAATCCAGGATGGAATACTTTCTTCTTTGACAATTCCTACAACTGGGATGGTACATCGAACATTGTGGTTCAAATTTGTTGGACAACATTGAGTTCCGATGACAGAGAGGTGTATACCATGGATCATAACACCACTTTTGCCAGTTTGGCACAAGCCGTGGAAAACAACTTTGATGGGTTCAACGTTTGTACTTCAACAACTTTTTACGATGAATACAGCAGAAGACCCAATACGCGATTTGGATACTGTAAGCCAAGAAATATTGTTTTGAACTACAACTGGACTTCGAATCCTATTGGATTTACAGCCAACACCCAGAACACAACGGCTACTCCGAATGGTCCAACTTATTACATCGTAGGAGTTAACAACTCTGGTGCCCCTGCTGGATGTACAGTTTATGACTCTGTGTTGGTAGATACATACAAACCAACTGTTTCGGTTAACCCGAACCCTGCGAACATTTGTCCTCCTGGAACAACGAGTGCCAACTTGGTTTCAACTTCTTCAACCAATCCAAACTTCCCAGCACAAAGAACCTTCACAAACAACAATGCTCAACCCATTGGCGATGCTGGTGGTGGTTTTGTCGGTGGTTGTGGAACAGCTGGTGTGCCTATAACGAGTGTAATTGCTGTAAACAATATTGTACCGGCAACATTAGCTGCCAATCCCGTATTTCAAGTGGCGGTGAACATGAACACCCAAGCCAATGGTGATTACCTTATTGAATTGATCAGTCCGAGTGGTAACACCATCACCTTGAAACCTGCTCAAACAGGCGCTGGTGCCAATATGACCAATACGCGCTTTAGAACTGGAGGTGCTGCCTTCGGAGGAGGTGCCGCGCCTTACAATGGAATATTTGCTCCGAACCAACCATTTGCGAACCTTACGGGTAATGTGAATGGTAACTGGACATTGAGAGTTACGGATTTGTGTAAACCATTTGGTAATGGAACCTCAACTGGATCCTTACTTAGTTGGTCTATCACGTTCAATACAGAAAATTACGTTTCCACCTATGCTTGGTCACCTGCAGCTGGCTTGAGCAGCACCAATACGGCCAACACCGTAGCGAGTCCTGCTTCGAGTACTGTCTACACACTAACCGTAACCGACGCAGTGGGATGTTCAAATAGTACAACGGTGCCAGTAAACGTTAACTCAGCACCATCGGTACCTGTTAATGACACAGCTATCTGTGCCGGAAATTCAGCCACATTAACTGCAGTGCCTTTTGACGGTGGTGGAGGAACCTATTCTTGGTCACCAGGTGGTCAAACCACACAAAGTATTACCGTCACTCCTGGAAGTACCACAGGGTACACCGTTTCTTATTCAAGTGGTGGATGTACTGGAACGGGTACAGGAACCGTAACTGTTTCCCCTACTCCTACCGTTAGTGTCAACTCAACAACCATTTGTTCAGGACAATCCACGACACTTACAGCTACACCTTCTCAACCAGGAGGAACGTATTTGTGGAGCAATGGTGCTACCTCAGCATCCATCACTGTATCTCCAGGAAGCACGCAGACCTATTCTGTGACTTATACCCTTAATGGATGTACCGCTTCTCAATCGGGAACGGTAACTGTAAACCCTTCGCCTACTGTAGGGGTGAACAACGTAACGATTTGTAATGGTCAAACTGCCAACTTAACAGCAACTCCATCTGTTGGAGGAGGTACCTATTCATGGTTCCCTGGCGGACAAACATCTCCTTCCATTTCTGTAACACCGACCTCAACAACCAACTATACGGTTAACTACACCTTGAATGGGTGTACAGCCACCAATACAGGAACGGTAACTGTTAATGCATTGCCATCCGTTACTGTGAACAACCCTTCGATTTGTTCGGGTAACTCTGCCACTTTAACGGCAACTGTAAACCCTTCGGGCGGTACCTTTAGTTGGTCACCTGGAGGAATGACTACCAACCCTGTAACAGTATCTCCAGCATCAACTACCGTGTATACGGTAACTTATACAGCATTAAACGGTTGTGTGAACTCTGCCAATAGTACGGTTACGGTTAACCCATCGGTAACGGTGGCAGCCAATGACCCTACCATTTGTGCAGGTCAAACGGCAACACTTACTGCAACACCAAGTACCCCTGGAGGAACGTACTCATGGACGCCGGGTGGGGCTACCTCTCAAAACTTGAATGTGAGTCCAGGTACCACCACGAACTACACCGTTAATTACACCTTAAATGGATGTACAGCTTCGGATGTTGCTACGGTAACCGTGAATCCTGTGCCAACAGTCACTTTGGCTAGTACAACTATTTGTAGCGGAACAAGCACAACGCTTTCACCAACGGTATCTCCATCTGGTGGAACTTTTTCTTGGTCACCAGGTGGTCAAACTACATCTTCCATTACGGTAACACCAGCTTCAACCACTAATTACACGGTTAATTATACAGCCAATGGATGTTCTGGATCTGCTTCGGCTACCGTAACGGTTCAGTCCCCGCCTTCAATTTCGGTTAATTCACCGACGATTTGTTCGGGACAAACAGCAACCGTAACAGCTACTCCAGCTCAAGGTGGAGGAACGTACTCTTGGTCGCCAGGTGGACAAACTACGCAAACCATTAATGTTTCTCCAACATCCACAACGAATTATACGGTAACCTATACCATTGGTGGATGTAGTGGAACGCAAACTTCAACCGTTACGGTGAACCCAACTCCAACTATGACGGTCAACTCACCGACCATTTGTAACGGAGCAACAGCAACCATCACTGCATCCCCTACTCCAATGGGAGGTACGTATACATGGTCGCCAGGTGGGCAAACAACACAAACCATTAATGTTTCACCAACATCTACTAGCAACTATACAGTAAACTATAGTTTGAACGGATGTACAGCCAATGCAACCTCAACAGTTACAGTTACTCCTAGACCAAACGTTACGGTTAACAACCCAACGATTTGTTCTGGACAAACAGCAACCATTAACGCAACAGTTTCACCAACAGGAGGCACCTATTCATGGGCACCTGGAGGTCAAACGACTGCAAGTATTTCCGTATCACCAACAACTACGAGCACCTACACGGTTACTTATACAGGCCCAAGTGGATGTACCAATACAGCTACGAGCACTGTAACTGTAAATGCTGCTTCGAGCGTAACGGTGAACGATCCAACTATTTGTAATGGAAGTTCTGCAACATTAACCGCTTCGCCAAGTACAGGTGGAGGCGCTTATTTGTGGTCTCCGGGCGGTGCCACTTCACAATCTATCACCGTTTCTCCAAGTTCAACTGCGAACTATACGGTTACTTACACGGCGAATGGTTGTAGTTCATCCGATGTGGGTACCATAACCGTTAATCCAATTCCAACGGTAAACTTGGCCAATGCGACTGTTTGTAAT